>NZ_CP023507.1:1887500-2053209 GCF_002386345.1 Streptococcus oralis
TCCGTAATTTGGAAGACCTTCCTGAGAATGCACGCAACTATGTTCGTCGTGTAAGCGAGTTGGTTGGTGTTCGTATCTCAACTTTCTCAGTAGGACCTGGTCGTGAACAAACTAATATTTTAGAAAGTGTTTGGTCATAGGAGATTTTTAAGATTAGTTTAAGACAGGTTGGGTATACTATAGACAGTTACAAGAAGACCTCCTAACTTGTTGTAACAAATATCCTAAACTTTTCTTTTTCATAATAATCTCCCTATTAAGTCACCGCATTCGGTGGCTTTTTTTGTGTTGAGAATCATGATATAATAATAAAATCGACAAGTAGGAAAAGGGAAAAGAGATGGATTATACGCTTGAAGAAAAAGAAGTCTTTATGAGGGAGGCTTTGAGAGAAGCTGAGATTGCCTTAGAACACGATGAAATTCCAATTGGTTGTGTGATTGTCAAGGATGGAGAAATCATTGGTAGGGGGCATAATGCGCGCGAGGAGTTGCAACGGGCGGTCATGCATGCGGAAATCATGGCCATAGAGAATGCGAACCTGAGTGAGGAGAGCTGGCGCTTGCTGGATTGCACGCTTTTTGTGACCATTGAGCCTTGTGTCATGTGTAGTGGGGCGATTGGACTCGCCCGTATTCCAAACGTGGTCTATGGGGCTAAAAACCAGAAATTTGGCGCCGCTGGGAGTTTGTATGATATCTTGACAGATGAGCGTCTCAACCATCGTGTAGAGGTTGAAACGGGAATTTTGGAAGATGAATGCGCAACTATTATGCAAGACTTTTTTAGAAATAGACGGAAAAAATAATTTTTCTTTTAAAATGAATAGGAATGTGATATAATAAATAGTGGAGCAACAGTTCTGCGTGAAGCGGGTCAGGGGAGGAATCCAGCAGCCCTAAGCGATTTGAATTGTGTGCTCTTTTTTCGTGCTTTTTTCGAATAAATAAGATAAAATAGCCTAGAATAAATGATAATAGAAAAGAGAAAAATATGAAAATTCGTGGTTTTGAATTGGTTTCGAGTTTTACAGATGAAAATTTATTGCCCAAGCGTGAGACAGCTCATGCAGCTGGCTATGACTTAAAGGTTGCCGTGCGTACGGTGATCGCGCCAGGAGAGATTGTCTTAGTTCCGACAGGGGTTAAGGCTTATATGCAACCAACTGAGGTCCTCTACCTTTATGATCGCTCTTCAAACCCTCGTAAAAAGGGCTTGGTTTTAATTAACTCAGTTGGGGTTATTGATGGGGATTATTATGGCAATCCCGGGAATGAGGGACATATCTTTGCGCAGATGAAAAATATTACGGACCAGGAAGTAGTTCTTGAAGTTGGGGAACGTGTGGTTCAGGCTGTCTTTGCTCCATTTTTGATCGCAGACGGAGATGAGGCAGACGGCGTGCGGATGGGTGGATTTGGGTCAACAGGGAAATAGAGGAATAAAATGGCAGACTATTTATTAGTTGTAGACATGCAGTCAGATTATGTTGCTGTAGGAAAAGCATATCATGAAGAACTGACTGCAGCTGTAAATGACAAAATTGCTGCTTATCCCAGTGACCGAGTTATCTATATTCTCAATCGTTTTTTCTGGGAGAGAAAAGATAGAAAGAAGAAATTTGCGACCGGCTTGCTCCTTGTATCTTCTCGTATCTTTGAGAAGCGTCGGGCTTCTTGCTTTACTAATCCAGATTTAAAAGATTTTTTAGAGGGAAACGGTGCTAAAAGCATAGAGTTTATAGGGGTAGATGGCAATGGCTGTGTTAAGGCTTCCGTTTTGGCAGCTGTCAAGGAGAATTATCAGGTTTCTGTCGATTTGTCTGCTGTCGGAGTTGTCAACCAGAAGAAATTTCAAAATACATTGTATAAGTGGCGCTCTATAGGAGTTGCAGTAGAAGGAGAATCATCATAGCTAAAAAAAAATCAACTTTTATTTGTCAAAATTGTGAATATAATTCACCTAAGTATCTAGGGCGTTGTCCTAACTGTGGGTCTTGGTCTTCTTTTGTAGAAGAGGTTGAGGTTGCCGAGGTCAAGAATGCACGAGTGTCCTTGACAGGTGAAAAAACCAAGCCTATGAAACTGGCTGAGGTGACTTCCATCAATGTCAATCGAACCAAGACGGATATGGAGGAATTCAACCGTGTGCTTGGAGGCGGAGTGGTACCGGGGAGTCTCGTTCTTATCGGTGGGGATCCAGGAATCGGGAAATCAACCCTTCTCCTACAAGTTTCAACGCAGCTGTCACAAGTGGGTACGGTTCTCTATGTCAGTGGGGAGGAGTCTGCCCAGCAGATTAAGTTACGGGCAGAGCGCTTGGGTGATATTGATAGTGAGTTTTATCTCTATGCAGAGACCAATATGCAGAGTGTTCGATCTGAGGTGGAGCGCATCCAACCAGATTTTCTCATCATCGACTCTATCCAGACGATTATGTCTCCTGAGATTTCAGGGGTGCAGGGGTCTGTGTCTCAGGTGCGTGAGGTGACCGCTGAGCTTATGCAGCTGGCTAAGACCAATAACATTGCCATCTTTATCGTAGGGCATGTGACCAAGGAAGGGACCTTGGCGGGTCCGCGTATGTTGGAGCATATGGTAGATACAGTGCTTTACTTTGAAGGGGAACGTCACCATACCTTTCGTATCTTGAGAGCAGTCAAAAACCGTTTTGGTTCCACTAATGAGATTGGCATCTTTGAGATGCAGTCGGGTGGATTGGTTGAGGTGCTCAATCCGAGTCAAGTTTTCCTAGAGGAGCGTTTGGATGGGGCTACTGGCTCGTCAATCGTTGTGACCATGGAAGGGACCCGTCCGATTTTGGCGGAGGTTCAGGCTTTGGTAACACCAACCATGTTTGGAAATGCTAAACGTACGACGACTGGACTTGATTTCAATCGTGCAAGTCTGATTATGGCTGTTTTGGAAAAACGAGCAGGGTTTCTCTTGCAAAACCAGGATGCCTATCTCAAATCTGCTGGTGGTGTAAAATTGGATGAGCCTGCCATTGACTTGGCTGTTGCAGTGGCTATTGCCTCTAGTTACAAGGACAAGCCTACCAATCCTCAGGAATGTTTTGTGGGTGAACTGGGCTTGACCGGAGAAATTCGGCGCGTGAATCGCATCGAACAACGCATCAATGAAGCGGAAAAATTGGGCTTTACCAAGATTTATGTACCCAAGAATTCCTTGACAGGAATCACTCCACCCAAGGAAATTGAAGTCATTGGTGTGACGACTATTCAGGAAGTTTTGAAAAAGGTCTTTGCATAATCCGTGACAAATCCTCTTAAAAATGATAAGATAGGAGAAATATTTGATTATCAAATTTTTGAGGAGGGAATCGTGTCGTATTTTGAACAGTTTATGCAAGCCAATCAGGCTTATGTTGCCCTACATGGGCAGTTAAATCTGCCACTTAAACCCAAAACCAGAGTAGCTATCGTGACCTGTATGGACTCACGTCTACACGTTGCGCAAGCTCTAGGTTTGGCCCTTGGGGATGCTCATATCTTGCGGAATGCGGGTGGTCGAGTAACTGAGGACATGATTCGTTCACTGGTGATTTCCCAGCAACAAATGGGGACAAGAGAAATCGTGGTGCTTCACCATACAGACTGTGGAGCTCAAACCTTTCAAAATGAAAGTTTTCATGAATATTTGAAACACGAGCTCGGAGTTGATGTATCTAATCAAGATTTTTTACCATTCCAGGATGTTGAAGAGAGTGTGAGAGAGGATATGCAATTGCTTAGAGAGTCTCCACTGATTCCTGATGATGTGGTTATTTCAGGTGCTGTCTATGATGTGGATACAGGAAGTATGAGAGAAGTATACTAACTTTGTCTCGAAAAAATCTCACCCTAGCATAAAATCGATTGTTAAAATGTAGAATTTTTAGTTTTAATATAGCTAATATAAAATAGCATAAAACAAGGGTATAAATGTTTACTCTTGTTTTATTTTTGATTGAAAAATAAAGGAAAAAGCGCTACAATGGTAGATGGAAAATGTTGTGTAAAAACAAGTGATACATAAATACCGGAGGAAATCATGTCTTTTTCTGATTTAAAGCTGTTTGCCCTTTCTTCTAATAGAGAATTGGCAGAGCGTGTGGCGCAAGAAATTGGGATAGAGTTGGGGAAATCGACTGTTCGCCAATTTTCAGATGGGGAGATTCAGGTCAACATTGAAGAATCAATCCGTGGAAAACACGTCTTTATCCTACAATCAACTAGTTCACCTGTAAATGATAATTTACTTGAAATTTTGATTATGGTGGACGCATTGAAGCGCGCCAGTGCAGAATCTGTCAATGTTGTTATGCCTTACTATGGCTATGCACGTCAGGATAGAAAAGCGCGCGCGCGTGAGCCAATCACAGCAAAACTCGTTGCAAACATGCTAGAAGTTGCTGGAGTGGATCGTTTGTTGACGATTGATTTGCACGCTGCACAGATTCAGGGATTCTTTGATATTCCTGTAGATCACTTGATGGGTGCTCCATTGATTGCGGACTACTTTGAACGTCGTGGCATGGTTGGCTCTGACTACGTGGTTGTCAGCCCAGACCATGGTGGGGTGACTCGTGCTCGTAAATTGGCAGAGTTTTTGAAAACTCCGATTGCGATTATTGACAAACGCCGTAGTGTAGACAAGATGAATACCAGTGAAGTTATGAACATCATTGGTAAGGTAGAAGGTAAGACTTGTATCTTGATTGACGATATGATCGATACAGCTGGAACTATTTGTCATGCGGCGGATGCTCTTGCTGAAGCAGGTGCTGTTGAAGTTTATGCAAGCTGTACGCACCCAGTTCTTTCAGGGCCAGCTATGGACAATATCCAAAAATCAGCTATTAAGAAATTGGTTGTTTTGGATACCATCTACCTACCAGAAGAGCGTTTGATTGATAAGATTGAACAAATTTCGATTGCTCATCTTCTAGGCGATGCTATTATCCGTATCCACGAAAAACGTCCTCTTTCTCCTCTATTTTATATTGAGAAAAAGATTTAATCTTTCACTTGAAGTAGACAGAACTCCTAGCAGGTTTCTTTTCTTGCTAGGAGATTTTTATAGTCAAAATCTGCAAGCCTTTTCAAAATATGCTATACTGAGAAAAAAGGAGGATTTCTATGAGTCAAGAATTTATCAATCCAAGTGATGGTGTGGTACGTCAGTATCTTGCAACCAGTAAAACGTTAGCGGTAGTAGGCTTGTCCGATCGTGAAGAAACAACTAGCAATCGAGTGACTAAGGAAATGCAGGCTCGGGGCTATAAAATCATTCCAGTCAATCCCAAGGCTGCAGGTGGGGAAATTTTGGGAGAGAAGGCTTATGCGAGTCTAGCTGAGATTCCTTTTCCTGTGGACATTGTCAATGTATACCGACGGAGCGAGTTTTTACCAGATGTGGCGCGTGATTTTCTCAAGGCAGATGCCAAGATTTTCTGGGCGCAATTAGGACTTGAAAATCTAGAAGCGGAAGAAATCTTACGTGCTGGAGGATGCGATGACATCGTGATGAATCGCTGTATTAAGAGAGAACATACTCGCTTAATTCTTGAGCAATAAAAAGGTAGCCTACTGGCTACCTTTTTGTATTATAAAGTACCAATCAATGCTTGCATGCCAAGACTGGTAAGGATGATGGCAATCCAGCAAAGGGCTCCAAGAAGAATGGATTTACCGCTGGATTTGACCATGGCTACTAGATTGGTTTTGAGACCGATGGCACTCATGGCCATGATGATAAGGAATTTGGAGAGTTGTTTGAGAGGGGTGAAGAAGCTACTAGACACGCCGAGAGAGGTGAGAAGAGTCGTTAAGAGAGAGGCTAGGATGAAATAAAGGATAAAAAGTGGGAAGACTTTTTTTAGTTGGAAACCCTGGCTATTTTTTTGTTGGCGACTTTGCCAGTAGGAGAGAAAGAGCGTGATGGGGATAATAGCCAGAGTTCGTGTGAGTTTAACAATGGTTGCAGACTCAAGGGTATTGGTTTGGTAAAGACTGTCCCAGGCACTGGCGGTAGCCGTTACAGAAGAAGTATCGTTGACTGCAGTTCCTGCAAAGAGGGCAAAACCTTCATTGGATAGGTGAAGCCAGGTTCCTAGCGTTGGAAAGATAAGTGCTGCTAAGACATTGAAGAAAAAGATAACGGAGATGGCTTGGGCGACTTCTTTTTCCTTGGCATGGATAACGGGTGCTGTTGCAGCAATGGCAGAACCACCACAGATAGAAGAACCCACTCCAATCAAGGTAGCCAGTTTCGTGTCTAGCGCAAAGAAACGCTGGAAGAGGTAGGCAACGATTAAGGAAATCGAAATGGTGGAAAGGATGACGGGGAGTGAAGTTTGTCCAACTGCAAAGACTTGCGAGATATTGAGACCAAAACCGAGTAAGATAACGGCATACTGGAGCAATTTCTTGGAACTAAAGGCCAAACCTGCGTCTAGTTGTTTGTAGGGTGAGAGCCAGGGGTGGAGGAGCATTCCAGCAAAAATTGCAAAGACAGGTGCACCCACGACGGGGAAAAATCCTCCCAGGCACCAAGATACGATAGAAATGAGAAGGCAGGCCAAGATTCCTGCTCCATTTTTTGATAAAAATGACATATAAACCTCCGAAAATAAGCACTTATTATTATAGTCCTGTCGAGAAGAAAAGTAAAACAGAAAGTGAAAAATGTGGGTTTCAGATGGATTTTGCGGTCAGGGAGCTTTTGTAGTATAATAGTACTATGTTCTGTAAGCAAGGGGGATATCTATGGACTTAACCAAACGCTTTAATAAACAGTTAGACAAGATTCAAGTTTCCTTGATTCGCCAGTTTGACCAGGCAATTTCAGAGATTCCTGGGGTCTTGCGTTTGACCTTGGGGGAACCTGATTTTACAACGCCAGATCATATCAAGGAGGCAGCCAAGCGAGCCATTGACCAGAACCAATCCTACTATACAGGGATGAGCGGTTTACTGACCTTGCGCCAGGCTGCTAGCGACTTTGTAAAAGAAAAATACCAGCTAGATTATAATCCTGAAAATGAAATTTTGGTTACAATTGGGGCGACAGAGGCTTTATCTGCTACTTTGACGGCTATTTTGGAAGAGGGGGACAAGGTGCTCTTGCCAGCTCCTGCCTACCCAGGATATGAGCCGATTGTCAATCTAGTTGGGGCAGAGATTGTCGAGATTGATACAACTGAAAATGGTTTTGTCTTGACTCCTGAGATGTTGGAAAAGGCCATTTTGGAGCAAGGGGACAAGCTCAAAGCAGTTATTCTCAACTATCCAGCCAATCCGACAGGTATTACCTATAGTCGGGAGCAGTTGGAAGCCTTGGCAGACGTTTTACGCAAGTATGAGATTTTTGTTGTCTGTGATGAGGTTTACTCAGAATTAACCTATACAGGGGAAAATCATGTATCATTGGGAACTATGCTGAGAGACCAGGCTATTATTATTAATGGCTTATCTAAATCGCATGCTATGACAGGTTGGCGTTTAGGCTTTATCTTTGCTCCTGCAGCTTTCACAGCTCAGTTAATCAAGAGTCACCAATATTTGGTTACTGCCGCAAATACCATGGCGCAACATGCTGCGGTGGAGGCCTTGACGGCTGGTAAAAACGACGCAGAGCCTATGAAGAAGGAATACATCCAGCGTCGAGATTATATCATCGAAAAGATGACTGCTCTTGGTTTTGAGATTACCAAACCAGATGGGGCCTTCTATATCTTTGCTAAGATTCCAGCGGGCTACAATCAAGATTCCTTTGCTTTTCTGAAGGATTTTGCTCAGAAGAAGGCCGTTGCCTTTATCCCTGGTGCCGCCTTTGGGCGTTACGGAGAAGGCTATGTGCGCCTGTCCTATGCAGCCAGCATGGAAACGATCAGAGAGGCCATGAAACGACTTGAGGAGTACATGAGAGAAGCATGATTCAGTCTATCACGAGTCAAGGCTTGGTGCTCTACAATCGTAACTTTCGTGAAGATGACAAGCTAGTCAAGATCTTTACCGAGCAGGCGGGCAAGCGCATGTTTTTCGTCAAACACGCTGGCCAGTCCAAACTAGCTCCGGTTATTCAGCCCTTGGTGTTGGCACGATTTCTCTTGCGAATCAATGATGATGGGCTTAGCTACATTGAGGACTATCACGAGGTGATGACCTTTCCCAAGATTAATAGTGATCTCTTTGTCATGGCCTATGCAACCTATGTGGCTGCCCTTGCAGATGCTAGTTTGCAGGATAATCAGCAGGATGCTCCCTTGTTTGCTTTCTTGAGGAAGACTCTGGAGTTGATGGAAGCAGGGATAGATTATCAGGTTTTAACCAATATTTTTGAAATTCAAATCTTGACTCGATTTGGAATCAGCCTTAATTTTAATGAGTGTGTCTTTTGCCATCGGGTCGGTCAGGCCTTTGACTTTTCTTTCAAATATGGAGCCTGCCTCTGCCCAGAGCATTATCATGAGGATGAGAGACGTTGTCATCTAAATCCCAATATCCCTTATCTGCTCAATCAATTTCAAGCCATTGATTTTGAAACCTTGGAGACCATTTCGCTTAAGGCCGAAATCAAGCAAGAGCTACGCAAGTTTATGGATCAACTCTACGAAGAGTACGTTGGGATTCACCTAAAATCAAAGAAATTTATCGATTCCCTAGCAGACTGGGGACAATTACTAAAAGAGGAAAACAAATGAAAAAAATCGCAGTAGATGCTATGGGGGGCGATTACGCACCTCAAGCCATCGTTGAGGGTGTCAATCAAGCCCTAGCTGACTTTTCAGATATTGAGATTCAACTCTACGGAGATGAAAGCAAGATCAAGCAATATCTAACAGCGACAGAGCGCGTCAGCATTATCCATACGGATGAGAAAATCAACTCAGACGATGAGCCGACAAAAGCTATCCGTAAGAAGAAAAATGCCAGCATGGTATTGGCAGCTAAGGCTGTTAAAGAGGGAGAAGCAGACGCTGTCCTCTCTGCTGGTAACACAGGTGCCTTGTTGGCTGCAGGATTCTTCATTGTGGGTCGTATCAAAAATATCGATCGTCCAGGACTCATGTCTACCTTGCCGACCATTGATGGAAAAGGGTTTGACATGCTAGACCTTGGAGCCAATGCGGAAAATACAGCCCAGCACCTCCATCAATACGCTGTCCTAGGTTCCTTCTATGCGAAAAATGTTCGTGGAATTTCGAAACCACGTGTTGGTTTGCTCAACAATGGAACAGAAAGCAGCAAGGGAGATCCGCTTCGTAAGGAAACATACGATTTGTTAGTAGCTGATGAAAGTTTGAACTTTGTCGGAAACGTGGAAGCGCGTGATCTGATGAATGGCGTTGCGGATGTTGTCGTAACAGATGGTTTCACGGGAAACGCTGTTCTCAAATCCATTGAAGGGACAGCCATGGGAATTATGGGCTTGCTCAAGACAGCTATTACAGGTGGTGGTCTTCGAGCGAAGCTAGGTGCTCTACTTCTCAAGGATAGTCTTAAGGGGTTGAAGACACAGCTCAACTATTCAGATGTTGGAGGAGCAGTCTTGTTTGGCGTCAAGGCGCCAGTTGTAAAAACTCATGGCTCAAGTGATGCCAATGCTGTGTACAGTACGATTCGTCAGATTCGTACCATGCTAGAAACAGACGTAGTTGCTCAAACTGCGCGTGAATTTTCAGGAGAATAAAAAAGATGACAGAAAAAGAAATTTTTGACCGTATTGTAACCATTATCCAAGAGCGACAGGGAGAAGACTTTGCCGTAACAGAGGCCTTGAGTTTGAAAGACGATCTAGATGCGGACTCAGTGGATTTGATGGAGTTTGTCTTGACACTAGAAGATGAATTTGGTATCGAAATCACTGATGAGGAAATCGATCAACTTCAAAGTGTAACAGATGTAATCGAAATCATTAAAGGTAAAATATAGCCGAAAGCAACATGCAAGTCATGTTGTTTTTTTATTTGCAGAAAAAAGAAAAACGTTAAAATTTTTAGTAGAAATTGCGAATAAAGAGACGAGAAAGAAAAAGGAGGAACGTTTATGTATGTTACCGGTTTTTATCCCTGGTTCATTAAGTGGTTTTTAAAATAAAAGTAAAATAGCTGTTCATTTTCGAATTGTTTTTCGAATAGATAGGTAAGAAGAAAAGGAAGGAGACTACGCGATGTATTTACCAATCTTATTGCCATGGTTTATCAAATGGTATTTAAAATAAATGAAATTTACCTGTTCATTTTAAATCACTTCTCGAATAGATAAGTGAGAAGAAAAGGAAGGAGATAAGGAAATGATTTCAGTAATTTACCCATTCTGGTTTTTAAAATGGTTTAAAGCCTAGAAACCGTAAACTAAAAATAAAGGAGAAAACAAATGACAAATTTTGACAACATGGAACAGAACTTTGTAACTCTTACAGAAGAAGAGTTGACGGATGTGAATGGGGGCTCGGTTACCGCTGTAGTTGTAGGAGGTGTCTTACTAATTGGTGGTATTGCTTGGGGCTATTTTATGTAATAAGGAGAGAAAAAATGAATTTAAATAAATGGACAGAATTGACAGAAGAAGAATTGATGAATACAGAAGGTGGATTAATTACCATAGCCACGATTGCTGGAGGAGTAGCAATTTTCCTTGGTGGTCGATTAATTGGTCAAGATTTAAAACGTAAATTTGGATAAAAGTAGACTTGTATGAAAAATCTAAAAAATGTAATGGGAGCAGTTCTAATTATTTTTGGAGTGCTTTGCATATTGGGAGATTTAAATGTAATCACCTTTAATGTTGAAAAATATTTCCAAACAGAATTAGTTGTTCCGATCCTTATTTTGATGATGAGTTACTTGGATTTAGCTAAAGACAAGGTTTAAAGAGAACTATTTTTAGTGTATGGCAACTGCTATTGAATAGTCATCTTTTAGTTATTATCAATGAAATAAGAACTAATTTAGGAATAGTAGGGATTTTGGTTGGAGTAGCTATTGGATTAGCCAGTATTATTTAAAAAGGAGAGAGAAAAATGAAAGAAATGGATAAAAAATTTGATATCATGACAGAAGAAGATTTGGCTCTTACTGAAGGAGGCTTCATTGTCACTACTTCCACAGCAATAGCTTGGGGTGTATTAGGAGTAGCTGCTTATATGTATGGGCGTTATCTAGGAAGTAGACGTTAATCTAAATATAGAAGTAAATTAACTATGAATCGTAACCTAAATCTCAATACATTGTTACCTAAGCTAGCCACTATACTTCCTTTGTTAGGAATAGGTCTTAATCTTACGCTTCATCTAATTCGTACGGGTTCGCTAGTATCTTTTGATTGGCAATGGAGTTTAATAGGTTTGATTGCTGCAGGTTATTTTGGTATTTTTTGTAAGAATTTGAAGAAAAATAATCGAAACTATAAATGATGAATCTGAATGGAAAGGATTTTGTGCATGTAAATGGCGGAGTTTCCCGCCTTTCTTATCAGTTAAATAGGAGTCTGCTATGAAAAAAATCTTATTAGGATTTGCTGAGGGGTATTTTGTCGTATCGATTATTCTTTATATCGCAACGTATTTGATTATGAAAAATCCGATCAATACTCTGTTTTATCCAGAAACCTATCCAATTCTGCTTGGTCTGTTTTATGTAGGATACAAGTACAAAACAAAAGAAAGTACGATTGGAAATTGATGAACCATCAGATCGGAGTTTGAGATGAAAGTTGTTCAATTACTACAAAAAGCTTGGTCAGAGTTTATTGTATTGTTTAGCTCTATAGCTTATCTAATGATTAGAATTGTGGCTGATGTAAACAAAATAAATCTACCTACGTGGTTTGAATGTTTTGATATACCTACGATTTCATTATTTTTGATGACATTTATCTCACTTTATAGAAGTAAAGAGAATATCATTTCAGAATAGTTTATTTCTGGACGTTCATTTTTTAACGGTTACTTTAAACAGGCAGAACTTTTGTTCTGCTTTTTTACATTTAAATGATAGTTTATGCTTTTTAAAGTGCGTTTTAGGCGCGAAAATGGTTTATTTGGGAATATTCTCCTGTTTTTATCCTTATTTGGTTAAAATAATCTTACAAATTTTTAAAGAGATTGTTAGAAAAAGGAGAAGATATGAAATTTAGGAAAAGGCACTATCGTCCCCAGGTGGATCAGATGGATTGTGGCGTGGCTTCTTTGGCTATGGTCTTTGGTTACTACGGTAGTTATTACTCCTTGGCTCATCTACGAGAGTTAGCCAAGACGACCATGGATGGGACGACCGCTTTGGGACTTGTAAAGGTGGCAGAGGAGATTGGATTTGAGACGCGGGCTATCAAGGCGGATATGACGCTCTTTGATTTGCCAGATTTGACCTTTCCTTTTGTGGCTCATGTGCTCAAGGAAGGGAAGTTGCTCCACTACTATGTGGTGATAGGTCAGGATAAAAAGCATATTCATATCGCTGATCCGGATCCTGGTGTCAAGCTGACCAAGATTTCCCGTGAGCGATTTGCGCAAGAATGGACAGGAGTCAGTCTCTTTATGGCTCCGTCTCCAGACTATAAACCCCATAAGGAGAAAAAACAGGGGCTCCTATCCTTCTTGCCAATTTTGCTCAAACAGCGGGGCTTGATTACCAATATCGTCCTAGCGACACTCTTGGTGACCTTGATCAATATCGTGGGTTCCTACTATCTTCAGTCCATCATTGATAGTTACGTACCAGACCAGATGCGCTCGACACTGGGTATTATCTCTATTGGGCTGGTCATCGTCTATATCCTCCAGCAAATTTTGTCTTATGCCCAGGAATATCTCCTACTGATACTTGGGCAACGCTTATCGATTGACGTGATTTTGTCCTACATCAAGCATGTTTTTCACCTGCCAATGTCCTTTTTTGCGACACGCAGGACAGGAGAAATCGTGTCTCGTTTTACAGATGCCAATAGTATCATCGATGCGCTGTCGTCGACCATTCTGTCGATTTTCCTAGATGTGTCGACGATTTTGATTATCTCGCTGGTCTTGTTTTCACAAAATATGACGCTCTTTTTCATTAGTCTACTTGCGCTTCCCATCTATACAGTGATTATCTTTGCCTTTATGAAGCCTTTTGAAAAGATGAATCGGGATACCATGGAAGCCAATGCGGTTCTGTCTTCCTCTATCATCGAGGACATCAACGGTATTGAGACCATTAAGTCTTTGACCAGTGAAAGTTCGCGCTATCAAAAGATTGACAAGGAATTTGTAGCTTATCTGAAAAAATCCTTTACCTATAGTCGGGCAGAAAGCCAGCAAAAGGCTCTGAAAAAAGTTGCCCAGCTCCTGCTCAATGTTGCCGTTCTCTGGCTAGGAGCCATTCTTGTTATGGACGGGAAAATGAGTTTGGGCCAGCTGATTACCTATAATACTTTGCTTGTTTACTTTACCAATCCTTTGGAAAATATCATTAACCTACAAACCAAACTTCAGACAGCGCAGGTTGCCAATAATCGCTTAAATGAGGTTTATCTAGTAGCTTCGGAGTTTGAGGAGCAGAAAACAGTCGAAGATTTGAGCATGATGAAGGGAGAGATGACCTTTAAACAAGTTCACTATAAGTATGGCTATGGGCGTGATGTCTTGTCGGATATCAATTTGACCATTCCACAAGGGTCTAAGATGGCTTTTGTGGGGATTTCAGGTTCGGGTAAGACCACCTTAGCCAAGATGATGGTTAATTTTTACGACCCAAGTCAGGGAGAGATTAGTCTGGGTGGTGTCAATCTTAATCAGATTGATAAAAAGGCCCTGCGCCAGTATATCAACTACCTGCCTCAACAGCCCTATGTCTTTAACGGAACGATTTTGGAGAATCTTCTCCTTGGAGCCAAGGAGGGGACGACTCAGGAAGATATCTTACGAGCAGTCGAGTTGGCAGAGATTCGGGAGGATATTGAGCGCATGCCTCTGAATTATCAGACAGAATTGACTTCGGATGGGGCTGGAATTTCTGGTGGGCAACGGCAGAGAATCGCTCTGGCGCGTGCTCTCTTGACGGATGCACCTGTCTTGATCTTGGACGAGGCGACTAGCAGTTTGGATATTTTGACAGAGAAGCGGATCGTGGATAATCTCATGGCTTTAGATAAGACCTTGATTTTCATCGCCCATCGCTTGACCATCGCTGAGCGGACAGAAAAGGTTGTTGTTTTGGATCAGGGCAAGATTGTCGAAGAGGGCACCCATGCAGATTTGCTTGCACAGGATGGCTTTTACGCCCATTTGGTGAATAGCTAGAAAGAGGAGAGGATGAAACCAGAATTTTTAGAAAGTGCGGAGTTTTATAATCGTCGTTACCATAATTTTTCCAGTCGGGTGATTTTACCTATGTCACTTCTGCTCGTATTTCTGTTAGGATTTGCAGTTTTTGCAGAGAAGGAGATGAGTTTGTCTACCAGAGCGACAGTCGAACCTAGTCGGATCATTGCCAACATCCAGTCGACTAGCAATCAACGCATTGTGGGCAACTATCTGGAAGAAAACAAGTTGGTTAAGCAAGGAGATCTGCTCGTTCAGTACCAGCAAGGGGCGGAGGCTGTCCAGGTTGAGGCATATGCCAGTCAATTGGAGATGTTAAAGGATCAAAAAAAGCAGTTGGGGTATTTGCAATCCAGTTTGAAAGAGGGGAGTGATCAATTTCCAGAGGCGGATAAGTTTGGTTATCAGGAGATGTTTCGAGACTATCTCAGCCAAGTTAGTAGTCTTAGGAGTAATGTTTCTCAGCAAAATGCCAGCATCTCCTCTCAAAATGCGGCAGCAAGTCAGAGCCAGGCCGAGATTGGCAATCTTATCAGTCAAACAGAGGATAAAATTCGAGACTATAAAACAGCAAAGTCAGCGATTGAAAAGGGAGATCAACTGGATAGTCAGAATCCAGCCTACTCTTTTTACCAGACCTATAAAAATCAAGGTGAAGAAGATCCGCAAGCTAAATCGCAAGTTATTGCGCAAGTGGATGCACAAATTGCCCAGCTAGAGTCTAGCCTAGCTACGTATCGTGTGCAATATGCAGGTTCTGGAGCTCAACAGGCCCACGCAACGGGACTGGATAGTCAACTGGAATCACTCAAGTCTCAGCACTTAGTTAAAGTCGGTCAGGAATTAACTCTTTTGGATCAGAAAATTTTAGAAGCAGAGTCGGGTAAGAAAGTCCAAGGAGGTCTCCTCGATAAGGGGAAGATTACAGCAAGTGAGGATGGGGTGCTTCACCTTAATCCTGAGACTAGCGATTCTACCATGGCCGCAGAAGGAACCCTGCTAGCCCAGCTCTACCCATCCTTGGAAAAAGAAGGAAAAACCAAACTCACAGCCTATCTCAGTTCAAAAGATGTTGCTAGAGTCAAGATTGGGGATTCTGTCCGTTATACTACGACTAATGATGCCAAGAATCAAATTTTCCTGGATTCCACGATTACAAGTATTGATGCGACAGCTACAAAAACTGAAAAAGGGAATTTCTTTAAAATTGAGGCGGAGACCCATCTGACTTCTGAGCAGGCTACAAAACTTCGCTATGGTTTAGAAGGTCGTCTACAGATGATTACAGGGAAGAAAAGCTATCTCCGTTATTTTTGGGATCAATTTTTGAATAAAGGGTAATATTCGTGTTTTTCAGAGGATAAATGATTTTTAAACTGTAAGAAGAGCTTATCTTGCAGTTTTTCTTTACGCTTGAAACAGGAAAATGTTATTTATTCGTAAAAACCTTGAATTTTCCATGCTTTTGTGGTAGAATGTGCTCAAGTAAAACGAAAGGCGAACTTTAAAATGTCAAAACAACTGATCTATTCGGGAAAAGCCAAGGATATCTATACAACTGAGGATGAAAATCTCATTATTTCAACTTACAAGGACCAGGCAACTGCCTTCAACGGTGTCAAGAAGGAGCAGATTGCGGGCAAGGGAGTCTTGAATAATCAGATTTCATCTTTTATTTTTGAGAAATTAAATGCGGCTGGTGTGGCGACTCACTTTGTGGAGAAAATTTCGGACACGGAACAACTCAATAAAAAGGTGGAGATTATTCCTTTGGAAGTTGTGCTCCGCAACTACACGGCTGGTTCCTTTTCAAAACGTTTTGGCGTAGAAGAAGGTATCGCATTTGAGACTCCAATTGTCGAATTTTACTATAAAAATGATGATTTGGATGATCCCTTTATCAATGATGAGCATGTGAAATTCCTAAAAATTGCGGATGACCAGCAGATTGCTTACTTGAAAGAAGAAACCCGTCGTATCAATGAGCTCTTGAAAGCTTGGTTTGCTGAGATTGGTCTTAAATTGATTGACTTTAAGCTAGAGTTCGGATTTGACAAAGATGGTAAGATTATCTTGGCAGACGAGTTTTCACCAGATAACTGCCGTTTGTGGGATGCAGATGGCAACCACATGGACAAGGATGTTTTTCGTCGGGGACTAGGTGAATTGACAGATGTTTACGAGATTGTCTGGGAAAAGTTGCAGGGTTTGAAATAACAACCTAGAAGTCGTTGGGAACATTGCAAGAGCTGAAATAAAGGAATAAGAATTGATGGATAAACGTATTTTTGTTGAAAAAAAGGCTGATTTTCAGGTTAAATCAGAGAGTTTGGTAAGGGAGCTCCAGCACAACTTGGGATTGTCAACTTTGAAAAGTATTCGCATTGTGCAGGTTTATGATGTCTTTGATTTGGCAGAGGACTTGTTTGCACCTGCGGAAAAACACATCTTCTCTGAGCAGGTGACGGATCATGTCTTGGATGAATCAGCTGTGCAAGCGGATCTTGCTAACTATGCTTTCTTTGCCATTGAAAGCTTGCCAGGACAGTTTGACCAGCGTGCAGCTTCGTCACAGGAAGCCTTGCTTTTGCTGGGGAGTTCGAGTGATGTGACAGTCAACACAGCCCAACTTTATCTGGTTAATAAAGATATTGATGCGACTGAGTTGGAAGCGGTCAAGAACTACCTGCTCAACCCAGTTGATTCTCGTTTCAAGGACATCACGACTGGGATTGCCAAGCAGGAATTTTCTGAGTCGGACAAGACCATTCCTAAATTGACTTTCTTTGAAAGCTATACGGCAGAAGACTTTGCTCGCTACAAGGCAGAGCAAGGGATGGCCATGGAAGTGGATGATCTGCTCTTTATCCAAGACTACTTCAAGTCAATCGGGCGCGTGCCGACGGAAACAGAGCTCAAGGTTTTGGACACTTACTGGTCTGACCACTGCCGTCATACGACTTTTGAGACCGAGTTGAAACAGATCGACTTTTCAGCTTCTAAATTTCAAAAACAATTGCAAGCGACTTATGACAAGTATATTGCCATGCGTGAGGAACTAGGTCGGTCTGAAAAGCCACAAACCTTGATGGATATGGCGACTATTTTTGGTCGTTATGAGCGTGCTAATGGTCGTTTGGACGATATGGAAGTGTCTGACGAAATCAATGCCTGTTCGGTTGAAATCAAAGTGGACGTTGATGGTGTCAAGGAACCTTGGCTCCTCATGTTCAAGAACGAAACCCACAATCACCCAACGGAAATTGAGCCATTTGGTGGGGCGGCTACTTGTATCGGTGGGGCTATTCGTGACCCATTGTCAGGGCGTTCATACGTTTACCAAGCTATGCGTATCTCAGGCGCTGGTGATATTACAGCTCCGATTTCGGAAACTCGCGCTGGGAAATTGCCACAACAAGTCATTTCGAAGACAGCGGCTCACGGTTATTCTTCATATGGTAACCAAATTGGTCTTGCAACGACTTACGTTCGTGAATATTTCCACCCAGGCTTTGTAGCTAAACGCATGGAACTTGGTGCCGTTGTTGGTGCTGCTCCTAAGGGCAATGTAGTCCGTGAAAAACCGGAAGCTGGTGACGTAATTATCTTGCTCGGTGGTAAGACTGGACGTGACGGTGTCGGTGGTGCGACAGGGTCTTCTAAGGTTCAAACAGTTGAGTCTGTGGAGACTGCTGGTGCTGAGGTTCAAAAAGGGAATGCCATCGAAGAGCGCAAGATTCAACGTCTTTTCCGTAATGGAGATGTCACTCGTCTCATCAAGAAATCCAATGACTTTGGAGCAGGTGGTGTCTGTGTGGCTATCGGTGAATTGGCAGATGGTCTTGAAATCGACCTCAACAAGGTTCCTCTTAAATACCAAGGCTTGAATGGTACAGAAATTGCCATCTCTGAATCACAAGAACGGATGGCAGTTGTGGTGCGTCCTGAAGACGTAGATGCCTTCGTTGCAGAATGTAATAAAGAAAATATTGACGCTGTTGTTGTGGCAACAGTGACTGAAAAACCAAATCTTGTCATGCATTGGAATGGTGAAACCATTGTTGACTTGGAACGTCGTTTCCTTGATACAAACGGTGTGCGCGTAGTCGTTGATGCCAAAGTAGTGGATAAGGACGTCGAACTTCCAGAAGAACGAACAACAAGCGTTGACACGCTTGAATCAGATACCTTTGCGGTTCTGTCTGATCTTAACCATGCGAGTCAAAAAGGCTTGCAAACCATCTTTGACTGTTCGGTCGGTCGTTCAACGGTCAATCACCCACTTGGTGGTCGCTACCAACTCACACCAACTGAGGCATCTGTGCAGAAATTGCCAGTTCAACACGGTGTAACTCACACTGCGTCAGTCATGGCTCAAGGATTCAATCCATATGTGGCAGAATGGTCTCCATACCACGGTGCTGCCTATGCAGTAATTGAAGCAACTGCTCGTTTGGTTGCCGCTGGTGCCAACTGGTCTAAGGCTCGCTTCTCTTACCAAGAGTACTTCGAGCGCATGGACAAGCAAGCAGAGCGTTTTGGTCAACCAGTAGCAGCTCTCCTAGGCTCTATCGAAGCACAAATCCAGCTTGGCTTGCCATCTATCGGTGGTAAGGACTCTATGTCTGGTACTTTTGAAGAATTGACTGTACCGCCAACCTTGGTTGCCTTTGGGGCGACGACGGCAGATAGCCGTAAGGTCCTCTCTCCTGAGTTCAAGACTGCTGGTGAAAACATCTACTACATCCCAGGTCAAGCTCTAGCACAAGAAATTGACTTTGATCTTATCAAGTCTAATTTTGCTCAATTTGAAGCTATCCAAGCTGGACACAAAGTAACATCTGCATCAGCTGTTAAATATGGCGGTGTCCTTGAAAGCTTGGTCCTTGCTACTTTTGGGAACCATATTGGTGCAGAGGTGACCTTGCCTGAATTTGAAAGTTCTTTGACAGCTCAATTAGGCGGATTTGTCTTCACATCTCCTGAAGAGATTACTGGAGTAGAGAAAATTGGACAAACAAAAGCAGACTTTACACTGATTGTCAACGGTGTGAAGCTAGATGGACAGAAACTTGACAGTGTTTTTCAAGGAAAACTAGAAGAAGTTTACCCTACTGAATTTGCCCAAGCTAAAGAACTGGAAGAAGTTCCAGCTGTCGCTTCTGACGCAGTCATCAAAGCCAAGGAAACCATTGAAAAACCTGTGGTTTACATCCCAGTCTTCCCAGGAACCAACTCAGAATATGATTCAGCAAAGGCCTTCGAAAAAGAAGGTGCAGAGGTCAACTTGGTGCCATTTGTGACCTTGAATGAAGAGACTATTGTCAAGTCGGTTGAAACCATGGTTGACAATATCGGCAAGGCAAACATTCTCTTCTTTGCAGGTGGATTCTCAGCTGCGGATGAGCCGGATGGATCAGCTAAGTTTATTGTCAATATCCTTCTTAATGAAAAAGTGCGTGCTGCGATTGATAGCTTTATCGCTCGTGGTGGCTTGATTATCGGTATCTGTAACGGATTCCAAGCTCTTGTCAAATCAGGTCTTCTTCCATACGGAAACTTTGAGGATGCTAACAGTACTAGTCCAACTCTCTTCTACAATGATGCTAACCAGCACGTGGCCAAGATGGTGGAAACTCGGATTGCCAATACCAACTCGCCATGGTTGGCTGGAGTACAAGTGGGCGATATCCATGCCATCCCAGTATCGCACGGTGAAGGGAAATTTGTCGTGACGGCTGAGGAATTTGCAGAGCTCCGTGACAATGGTCAAATCTTTAGCCAATACGTTGACTTTGACGGCAAACCAAGTATGGATTCTAAGTACAATCCGAATGGTTCGGTAAATGCCATCGAAGGAATTACCAGCAAGAATGGTCAAATCATTGGTAAGATGGGCCACTCAGAACGTTATGAAGACGGTCTCTTCCAAAACATCCCAGGAAATAAAGACCAGCACCTGTTCGCGTCGGCTGTGCGTTATTTCACAGGGAAATAAAAGGTATATAAAATGACATACGAAGTAAAATCTCTTAATGAAGAATGTGGTGTTTTCGGTATCTGGGGACATCCAGATGCTGCTAAATTGACCTATTTTGGTCTCCACAGTCTTCAGCACCGTGGTCAGGAGGGGGCAGGAATCCTCTCCAATGATCAGGGGCAATTGAAGCGCCATCGTGATATGGGGCTTTTATCAGAAGTGTTCAGAAATCCTGCTAATTTGGATAAATTGACAGGAACGAGCGCGATTGGGCATGTGCGTTATGCGACTGCTGGCGAAGCTTCTGTGGATAACATTCAGCCCTTCCTCTTCCGCTTTCATGATATGCAGTTTGGACTTGCTCATAACGGAAACTTGACCAATGCCGAATCGCTCAAGCAAGAATTGGAACAAAGAGGAGCTATTTTCAGTTCAACTTCGGACTCGGAAATCTTGGCTCACCTCATTCGTCGGAGTCACAATCCCAACTTGATGGGCAAAATCAAAGAGGCGCTTAGCCTTGTCAAAGGTGGATTTGCTTATATCCTGCTGTTTGAGGACAAGTTGATTGCTGCGCTTGATCCTAATGGTTTTCGTCCACTTTCTATTGGGAAAATGGCAAACGGAGCGGTGGTCGTTTCGTCAGAAACCTGTGCTTTTGAAGTCATTGGTGCCGAGTGGATTCGTGATGTGAAACCAGGGGAAATTGTGATTGTGGATGACAATGGGATTCAGTACGATAGCTATACGAATGATACCCAGTTGGCGATCTGCTCTATGGAGTATATCTACTTTGCCCGTCCTGACTCTAATATCCATGGTGTTAATGTCCATACAGCTCGCAAACGTATGGGGGCTCAATTAGCGCGTGAGTTCAAGCACGAAGCAGATATTGTGGTCGGTGTGCCAAATTCCTCACTCAGCGCAGCTATGGGATTTGCAGAAGAATCTGGTCTGCCAAATGAAATGGGACTGATCAAAAACCAATACACCCAACGTACCTTTATCCAACCGACTCAGGAATTGCGGGAGCAAGGGGTGCGGATGAAACTGTCTGCTGTTTCGGGCGTTGTCAAAGGCAAACGTGTGGTCATGATTGATGATTCCATTGTTCGCGGGACAACCTCCCGCCGTATCGTTCAGCTTTTGAAAGAAGCAGGTGCGTCTGAGGTTCATGTTGCTATTGGGAGCCCTGCGCTAGCTTATCCATGTTTCTATGGAATTGATATCCAGACGCGTCAGGAGTTGATTGCGGCCAATCATACAGTCGAAGAGACTCGCCAAATCATTGGTGCGGATAGCCTGACCTATCTTTCGATTGATGGCTTGATTGATTCGATTGGTATTGAAACAGATGCGCCGAATGGTGGTCTCTGTGTCGCTTACTTTGACGGCGACTACCCAACACCTCTCTACGACTATGAAGAAGACTATCGTAGAAGTTTGGAAGAAAAGACCAGTTTCTACAAATAGACGGATAAAGACTCTCCATTAAAGAAAAGGAATGAATAAAATGACGAATAAAAATGCTTATGCGCAGTCTGGTGTGGATGTTGAAGCGGGTTATGAAGTTGTTGAACGGATTAAAAAGCATGTGGCTCGTACGGAGCGTGCAGGTGTTATGGGAGCTCTTGGTGGTTTTGGTGGCATGTTTGACCTCTCAAAAACAGGTGTCAAAGAGCCCGTCTTGATTTCAGGGACTGACGGTGTCGGAACCAAGCTCATGCTGGCTATCAAGTACGACAAGCACGATACCATCGGGCAGGACTGTGTGGCTATGTGTGTCAATGATATCATCGCTGCAGGTGCGGAGCCTCTTTACTTCCTTGACTACGTCGCGACCGGCAAGAATGAACCAGCTAAACTAGAACAAGTCGTTGCTGGTGTGGCAGAAGGTTGTGTGCAGGCAGGCGCTGCTCTCATCGGTGGGGAAACGGCTGAAATGCCTGGTATGTATGGCGTAGATGATTACGATCTGGCTGGATTTGTGGTCGGCGTAGCTGAAAAATCTCAAATCATAGACGGTTCAAAAGTAGCTGAAGGTGATGTTCTTCTCGGACTTGCTTCAAGTGGGATTCACTCAAATGGTTACTCTCTGGTTCGCCGTGTTTTTGCCGACTACACGGGTGAGGAAGTCTTACCAGAATTGGAAGGCAAGAAACTCAAGGAAGTCCTTCTTGAGCCAACTCGTATCTATGTCAAGGATGTCTTGCCACTCATCAAGGAAGAGTTAGTCAACGGCATTGCCCACATCACAGGTGGCGGATTTATCGAGAATGTCCCTCGTATGTTTGCGGATGACCTGGCTGCTGAGATTGAGGAAAGCAAAGTTCCAGTCCTCCCGATTTTCAAAGCCCTTGAAAAATACGGTAAAATCAAGCATGAGGAAATGTTTGAAATCTTCAATATGGGTGTGGGACTCATGCTGGCAGTTAGCCCTGAAAATGTAGGTCGAGTCAAGGAATTGCTGGATGAACCAGTTTATGAAATTGGTCGCATCGTCAAGAAAGAAAACGAAAGTGTCATCATCAAATGAAAAAAATAGCGGTTTTTGCCTCTGGTAACGGCTCAAATTTTCAGGTGATTGCCGAAGAGTTTCCGGTGGAGTTTGTCTTTTCAGACCATCGTAACGCCTATGTGCTGGAACGTGCAGACAAGCTCGGCGTCCTGTCCTATGCTTTTGAACTCAAGGAGTTTGAGAACAAGGCGGACTACGAAGCAGCTCTTGTCGAACTCTTGGAAGAACATCGGATTGACTTGGTTTGTCTAGCAGGCTACATGAAAATCGTTGGGCCAACCTTACTTGGAGCCTATGAGGGGCGTATTATCAATATCCATCCAGCCTACCTGCCCGAATTTCCAGGAGCTCATGGAATTGAGGACGCTTGGAATGCTGGCGTAGACCTGTCTGGCGTGACCATTCACTGGGTGGACTCGGGTGTGGATACAGGCAAGGTCATCAAACAAGTACGCGTACCACGACTAGCTGATGATACCATGGATAGCTTTGAAGCTCGCATTCATGAGGCTGAGTACAAGTTGTATCCAGAGGTGTTGGATAACTTGGGAGTGGAGAGAAGGTAAGAGGTAAATCAAGTTTTGATTGCGCAATCTTGCTAGGAGAAAAAATGATTGAACTGAAATTGGTAGATGAGAGCAGTTTTCAGGCAGTGCTGGATTTGAAAATATCAGAAGCTGATGAACGAGCACGTTTCGTAGCTCCAAATGTGCGCTCTTTAGCTGATGCATGGCTCTACCGGAAAAACGAAGATGTGTTTCCGATGGCAATCTATTGGGATAAGCAAGTGGTTGGCTTTCTCCTGCTAGAAATAGACAAGGATGAAGCGGAATACTTTATCTGGCGGATAATGATTGGTCAGCAGTACCAAGGAAGAGGTTATGGTCGAAAAGCCTTGGAAGTTCTAATCAAAGGGGCTCAGATGGATAGAGCTTGCAGTCATATTGCCGCAGATTATGTGGTTGGAAATGAAAAAATGAAGCACCTGTTGACTAGTCTGGGTTTTCAGGAAACGGAATTTATAGAAGAAAATAACGAAGTCGCTATGCGCTTGGATCTAAAGAAAGAGGAATAGAATGACGAAAAAGGCCTTAATCAGCGTCTCAGACAAAGCGGGCATTGTTGAATTTGCCCAAGAACTTAAAAAACTCGGTTGGGAGATTATCTCGACAGGTGGGACAAAGGTTACCCTTGATAATGCTGGGGTGGAGACCATTGCAATTGATGATGTGACGGGCTTCCCAGAAATGATGGACGGTCGTGTCAAGACTCTCCACCCAAATATCCACGGAGGGCTTCTTGCTCGTCGTGACTTGGATAGCCACTTGGAAGCGGCTAAGGACAATAAGATTGAGCTCATCGATCTTGTAGTTGTCAATCTTTATCCTTTCAAGGAAACGATTCTCAAACCAGATGTGACGTACGCTGATGCGGTTGAAAACATCGATATCGGTGGGCCATCCATGCTTCGTTCAGCGGCTAAAAACCACGCTAGCGTGACAGTTGTGGTAGACCCTGCTGACTATGCTGTGGTTTTGGACGAGTTGTCAGCCAATGGTGAAACGACTTACGAAACTCGCCAACGTTTGGCAGCCAAGGTTTTCCGTCACACAGCAGCTTATGATGCTTTGATTGCAGAGTATTTCACAGCTCAAGTGGGCGAAAGTAAACCTGAAAAACTCACTTTGACCTATGACCTCAAGCAAGCCATGCGCTATGGGGAAAATCCTCAACAGGATGCGGACTTCTATCAAAAAGCTTTGCCGACAGATTACTCCATTGCTTCAGCCAAACAGCTTAACGGTAAGGAATTGTCCTTCAACAATATCCGTGACGCGGATGCTGCCATTCGTATTATCCGTGACTTCAAAGACCGTCCAACCGTTGTGGCTCTCAAACACATGAACCCGTGCGGTATCGGTCAGGCAGATGACATCGAAACTGCTTGGGATTATGCTTATGAGTCTGATCCAGTGTCTATCTTCGGTGGGATTGTCGTTCTCAACCGTGAGGTGGATGCTGCGACAGCTGAGAAGATGCACGGCGTTTTCCTCGAGATCATCATCGCACCAAGCTATACGGATGAGGCGCTAGCTATTTTGACTAATAAAAAGAAAAACTTGCGTATCCTTGCTTTGCCATTTGATGCCCAAGACGCTAGCGAAGTGGAAGCAGAATATACTGGTGTTGTCGGTGGACTTCTCGTGCAAAACCAAGACGTGATCAAGGAAAGTCCGGCTGACTGGCAAGTTGTGACCAAGCGCCAACCAACTGAGACAGAAGCAACTGCCCTTGAGTTCGCTTGGAAGGCTATCAAGTACGTCAAATCAAACGGAATCATCATAACCAACGACCATATGACACTTGGTGTTGGCCCTGGTCAAACCAACCGTGTGGCCTCTGTTCGTATTGCCATCGACCAAGCCAAGGATCGTCTGGACGGTGCTGTTCTTGCTTCAGATGCCTTCTTCCCATTTGCGGATAACGTGGAAGAAATCGCCAAAGCAGGTATCAAGGCTATCATCCAGCCAGGTGGATCGGTCCGTGACCAAGAGTCCATCGAAGCGGCTGATAAATACGGCTTGACTATGGTCTTTACAGGCGTGAGACATTTTAGACATTAAGAAAATAAAAGGGAAGAAAACAGTTTCTTTCCTTTTTTGAAATTAAGTAATAGATTAATAAAAAATTATGAGAAACGAAACTTGTTGATAAGTTAGAAAAACATCATAATTTTAGAATAAAGGTGATAAATAAAGTTATGAGAAATCGTGTTAGAAGTAGATTTTTTTGATATAATGAATGTTAGAAGGGCGAAATTAAGGAGGGGATTAATTTGGAAATTAAAAAAAATTATTTAGTAAATAGATTTTTTTCCAGAAATACTATAAAAAACCTCGTACAAAATAAAAAAGATCCAATTTTTGAGTGTGTATCGCAACATCATAAATTAGGAAATAATTTGTCTATAATTCAAAATACTTATATGAAACTCTCTCAATCGTATAGAAATGAATATTTTTATAAAAATACGTTGTTAAATAAATTATTATTAGGGGTACATAGTATAAATACTACTACTGCTTTGACTGAAATACCTGTTGGAAATGCAAAACCAGATTTTATTTTAATAAATGGAAAAGCTGTGGTATATGAAATCAAAACTGAATTTGATAATTTTGACAGGTTAGAAAATCAAATCACAGAATACTATAGAGCATTTAATCATGTTGCAATTGTTACTCATGAAAAAAATGTAAATTTAGCTTTGGAGAAAATTAAGTTGTTAAAAAAACCTGTAGGTCTTTATGTGCTCCAAAGAAACAGCAAAATTAAAACAATAATTAAACCAGAGAAGTACAATACTGATTTAGATAGGGAAATAATTTTTAAAATACTTCGTAAGGGGGAATATGAAAACATTATTGAGAAACATTTTAATTCGTTACCAGATGTGTCTCAATTTGAGTATTATGACGTTTGTAAATTATTAACCAAAAAGATTCCATTGGAACAGTTTTATTCGGATTTTCTTTTGGAATTGAAGAAGAGGAATTCAATAGATAAAGATTTATTTGCAGATGTTCCTTATGAGCTTAAATTTTTGGTGTATTTCATGAATTTTAAACCTAAGGATTTTAAGGCATTAAAGCAGTTTTTAAATGAATAAAGGAGTATTTATATGTATTTTCCGTATTTGAGAGGAAGACAGTATGAGTTGATTGCTCTTAGAGAATTGTTAGAAAATAATAAATTAGGAAGCGCTGTAATTCCAATTATTGAACCGGTAAGATTATCTCCTACACTGGTAAGTACTTTGGAGGGTTTTAAAGATAAGAGGCAGAAATGTTCTATTGTAATGAATCCAGGTGTAGGATCTTTTTTGGAGGAATATAGCGATTTTTCTAAAAGTAATCTTGCTACTCGATTGGATAGTTTGATTGATGAAAGTGAGAATTTTTATTATGTTTCGTTGATGAGTAAGGATTATAGTTTAGAAGAAAATTTTAAGTCTATTGCAGATATTGGCAAACAAATAACAGTATGTAAGAAGCCCGATGATTTACAAGGATATAATAAAAATTATAGGGAACAAGAGACGGCGTATAATTTTATTTCAGAAATAGGAAGACTAAAAAGAGAAGTTCAGGGAAATAAAGTCAAGATTAGTGACAATTTTGTTAAATTAGCAAGAAATACAGATTATTCATACAAAGATGATGAATTCTTCTCAGATGATCATAAATATTTTATAGAAGATGAATATAAGGGATTTTCTGACTATTCCATTGTAGGAGAGGAGTATAGTGAATCAGGTTTTGCTCCTTATGCTGTTGCTATCCACATCGTTTATTTTGATTCTGATGAAAATCTAAGAATTCACCATTTTGTATCAGAAACAAACCAAGATCCAACAAACCCAGCTGGTAAGTTTAAGGAAGCACTTGAAAAATTAATTACATTTGTCAACGAGGGCCTAGTGGAAAGAACACTGGCGATAAATGAATTTGAAAAATTGTATAAAACGGGTTCTTATCCAGGACTTGGCACAGTAAAGAAATTGTCCATTATGCATCATATTGAATTAGTTAGTAAGTATCTTGACCGAATCAGTGGAGACAGTGAATGAAAATTTGTAAAGATTGTTTTGCAGATGAGATTCTAAAAAACGAAGTTAATATAGCTGAAAGGCAAGCTAGCTGTGACATTTGTTCAAATAATAATATTTGTGTTTATGATACACAGTGTGACGACTATTTAATTCCATTTTTGAGCTCTCTCGTTTCTATTTTTTCTCCAGTAGATAAAATAGAAAATTTCCCAGTTGGGCAAGAAACGCTTCTAAAAACAGAAATAGCTACAAATTGGAATATATTTACTACTAAAGAGGAGTTCAAGATTCACCAAATGCTTTCTGAGATTTGTAAAAATCTATTCGAAGAAAGTCCTGAATTGTTAACGCACCCTGTTGGAGTAAAGCAGATGTATGACTCAATTTATTTAAAAGATCATTCATTGTTCAGTAAGAGTTGGGAAGATTTTGTTGACGACATTAAATATAACAATCGTTTTCATTCAAATCAAATTAATAAATGCATTCTAAGAAAGTATTGTGAAGCTATTCAAAAGACTTATTCAGAAGGAGAACAGTTCTATAGGTGCAGGATTTCAAAAGACGGGAAACCATTTGAATCAGAAGAGATAGGGGCACCTCCTAAAGGTAAATCAGCCGATGGAAGAGCTAATCCAAAAGGAGTTGTAATGCTTTATTTAGGTGATTCAGAGACGACAACAATACATGAAACAAGAACAGGTTTATATGATCATGTATGTATTGGCACTTTTAAATTGAAGTCTGCAATAACAGTCATTGATTTTAAAAAAATAATTGAAATTAGCCCTTTTCAAGATGGTATTATTGATGATCTTGCTGAATTAGCGATTAATAAAAAAAATCTAAAAAAGATTGATTCTGAGATGGGGCGAGTAATGAGAAATTCTGATGATATTCTAGATTATATCCCTACTCAATATATAGCTGATTTTGTGAAATCTCTAACCAAACCAATTTCTGGAGAATTAATTTATCAAGGAATTGAATTCCGCAGCGTTATGAATCCCGAAGGATTCAATTTGGCTATATTTACGCCGGATTGTTTTGAGGTAACCGATATAAGGATGAAACGAATAAATCATATTTCTTATAGCTGGTAAGCTTAATACCTAATGAAGCTTTTCTACATACTTTTAGAGATATTCCGCACTCAATACCGCCTTGTTTTATAATGAGGCGGTATTGAATGTTTAAAGGCTAAAAATGAAATCGGTTCAGTAAGTTTACTTGATGTTGTATTTTTTACTCGCAAATATAATTAGATTAAAACGAACGTTTATGGTATAATATTAGTAAATAATTCGCAAAAGAGGTTGAAAGATGAAGCTGTTAATTGTCGGATCGGGTGGTCGTGAACATGCGATTGCTAAGAAGTTGATTGAGTCAAAAGACGTTGAAAATGTTTTTGTAGCTCCTGGGAATGACGGGATGACTCTGGATGGTCTGGAATTAGTGGATATCTCTATTTCCGAACATTCTAAATTGATTGAGTTTGCAAAGGCCAACGATATTGCTTGGACCTTCATCGGTCCAGATGATGCCCTTGCGGCTGGGATTGTGGATGATTTCAATGCAGCTGGTCTCAAGGCTTTTGGTCCGACTAGGGCTGCAGCGGAGCTGGAGTGGTCTAAGGATTTTGCAAAGGAAATCATGGTCAAATACGACGTTCCGACAGCAGCCTATGGCACATTTTCAGATTTCGAGGAAGCTAAGGCTTATATCGAGGAGAAAGGCGCTCCTATCGTCGTCAAGGCAGACGGCTTGGCTCTTGGGAAAGGTGTCGTCGTTGCGGAGACAGTTGAGCAAGCAGTCGAAGCCGCTCACGAGATGCTTTTGGACAATAAATTCGGTGATTCAGGTGCGCGTGTGGTCATCGAGGAATTCCTTGATGGGGAAGAGTTTTCTCTTTTTGCCTTTGTCAATGGGGACAAGTTCTACATCATGCCGACGGCTCAGGACCATAAACGTGCCTATGACGGCGACAAGGGCCCTAACACGGGCGGTATGGGAGCTTATGCGCCAGTTCCACACTTGCCAGAGAGTGTAGTTGATACAGCTGTGGAGACCATTGTCAAGCCAGTCCTTGAAGGAATGATCAAAGAAGGTCGCCCGTATCTTGGTGTCCTTTACGCAGGGCTTATCTTGACAGCAGATGGACCTAAGGTTATCGAGTTTAACGCTCGTTTCGGAGATCCAGAAACACAAATTATCTTGCCTCGTCTGACCTCCGATTTTGCACAAAATATCACGGATATCCTCGATAGCAAGGAGCCAAACATCACTTGGACGGATAAGGGTGTGACTCTGGGTGTGGTTGTCGCGTCAAACGGCTACCCGCTAGATTATGAAAAAGGTGTTGAATTGCCAGCAAAAACCGAGGGCGACATCATCACTTACTATGCCGGTGCCAAATTCGCGGAAAATAGTAGAGCACTGCTATCAAACGGTGGACGTGTTTATATGCTAGTCACCACAGCAGACACCGTCAAAGAAGCCCAAGAAACCATCTACAAGGAACTTGACAAACAAAATACAGAAGGCCTCTTTTACCGAACAGATATCGGAAGCAAGGCCATAAAAGATTAACAGCTACTAAATTTTTCATGGCGAGCGAAAGCGAGCCACTATAGGATAATCGTCGCAGTAGTGGAACTCCTAGTAGCAAAGCTACTAGGAGCGGAAAACTGGAGACTCAGGCTCCAGTTTTAGTAATGGAACGCCATAGGCGGTCGCTTACGTCCGCACTACATTAGACGATTATTAAAAAAGGAGAAGAAATGAAACCAGTAATTTCCATTATTATGGGCTCAAAATCCGACTGGGCAACTATGCAAAAAACAGCAGAAGTTCTAGACCGCTTCGGTGTAGTCTACGAAAAGAAGGTTGTCTCTGCCCACCGTACGCCAGACCTCATGTTCAGACATGCGGAGGAGGCTCGTAGTCGCGGTATCAAGGTCATTATCGCAGGCGCTGGTGGCGCAGCCCATTTGCCAGGAATGGTAGCTGCCAAAACAACCCTTCCAGTCATTGGGGTGCCAGTCAAATCACGTGCTCTTAGTGGCGTGGACTCGCTCTACTCTATCGTCCAGATGCCGGGCGGTGTGCCTGTTGCGACAATGGCTATCGGTGAAGCAGGTGCGACTAACGCTGCCCTCTTTGCCCTCCGTCTCCTGTCAGTAGAGGACCAGGCTATTGCGACAGCATTGGCAGATTTCGCAGAAGAGCAAGGAAAAATCGCAGAGGAGTCTACAAATGAGCTCATCTAAAACAATCGGAATTATCGGTGGCGGTCAGCTGGGGCAGATGATGGCCATTTCTGCTATCTACATGGGGCACAAGGTCATCGCGCTGGATCCTGCGGAGGATTGTCCTGCCTCTCGTGTAGCGGAAATCATCGTGGCGCCTTATAACGATGTGGCTGCCCTCCATCAGTTGGCTGAGCGTTGCGATGTCCTCACTTATGAGTTTGAAAATGTAGACGCTGACGGTTTGGACGCTGTTATCAAAGACGGTCAGCTTCCACAAGGTACAGACCTCCTTCGCATTTCACAAAACCGTATCTTTGAAAAGGACTTCCTCTCAAACAAGGCACAAGTGACTGTGGCACCTTACAAGGTTGTGACTTCAAGTCAAGATTTGGCAGATATTGATCCTTCCAAAAACTATGTCCTCAAGACTGCGACTGGTGGCTACGATGGCCATGGACAAAAGGTCATTCGCTCAGAAGCAGATTTGGAAGAAGCCCGTGCACTAGCCGACTCAGCAGACTGTGTCTTGGAAGAATTCGTCAACTTTGACCTTGAAATTTCTGTCATCGTGTCAGGCAATGGCAAGGATGTGACAGTCTTCCCTGTTCAGGAAAATATCCATCGCAATAACATCCTTTCAAAAACTATTGTGCCAGCCCGCATTTCAGAAAGTCTAGCTGAAAAGGCCAAGTCAATGGCAGTGCGAATCGCAGAACAGCTTAACTTGTCTGGAACTCTCTGCGTGGAGATGTTTGCGACTGCTGATGACATCATTGTTAATGAAATCGCCCCACGTCCACACAACTCAGGGCACTACTCGATTGAAGCCTGTGACTTCTCCCAGTTTGACACCCATATCTTGGGTGTTCTCGGAGCACCATTGCCAGCTATCAAACTACATGCCTCAGCTGTTATGCTCAACGTTCTCGGCCAACACGTCGAGGCCGCTGAAAAGTATGTCACAGAAAATCCAAGCGCCCACCTCCACATGTATGGTAAAATAGAAGCGAAGCACAACCGCAAAATGGGACATGTGACTTTGTTTAGTGATGCGCCGGATAGTGTGGATGAGTTTGGGAAAGGAATTGATTGGTAGGGTATTGTTATATGGGAAATAGAGAATATGTAATTATTGAATCAGTTTCAGATTTTATTAATTATATCTTTAATGAAATGCAAGTTGAAGATAAAAAAAGATATATTTTAGGGGAGAACAAAGGGAATACGAGAAAACGATTCCTGGCTTGTACCGAAATGGGAATGAAAATCTTATTTTTGAAGGATCAAAAGGGTATTATCGGCAACTCCTAAATGAATTAGGTTATTCTTCTTCCCTCGACAATAATACATTGTTTAATTTTATAGCAGAAATTCAACATTATGGAGCAGTAACGAGAAATATTGATATATCTTCAAATCCCTTAGTTTCTTTGTTTTTTGCATGTGAAGATGCTGAAAAAGATATTAAGGATGACGGTGTTATTCATGTTTACGTAAGTGAATTAAATAAAGAAAAATATAGTACAGGACATACTGTTTCAGTAAAAACAGCTTTAAACTTTGTTGATCAGGAGAAAATAAATCAGTTCCTCTATTTAATGGATTATTTACATAAAAATATAGGCGAAAAAGGTGATCAAAGAAATGTTCTTAGTAAAACTTTAACGGTAGATGGTATAATTCAAGAATTAAAGAAATCTTTTGAAGTACTTTCTCCAAATATAGATAATTTTCCTGAAAAAATGGCAAATATAAATCAATTTGGTAATGAAGAACTTGAGATGGAACATCGTGCGAAATCAGGAACTGTTTTTTGTATAAATCGCAGAATAAAAGGTGAGTTTGTTGACAATAATGGCTCACCTAGAAAACAGGAAGATATACTAAAAACAGCAAGAGACAAATTTGGCGAATTAACTTTAGAAAAAGCATTAGAGTGTGAAGTTAAAGAAGAGATTTCTCAATTTTTAATCAACTGGAGGTATGGAGATACTCACTACGCAGAAAATATATTAGGCAATTTACCGGGTGAGTTTGATATGAGATATTACCAAGATTATCTAATGAGTGAAATTAAGAAATTTTTGGAAGATTTTGTAGAAATACTAAATCAAGCGGCTATGACGAGAGAACGTCTCTGTTATCCCAATGCAATTTACTTGGATATTATAAATTGTCAAATAGTAAGATCTCCAAAAGCACAACAACGTATCATTAACCAGAATGGTCTCTTTATTCTCCCGGCATTATTCAATACAACAGACAAAAAAATAGAAGAAGTACAGTTAAAGATTGATAACGCAATCAAAGAATATCAACTAAAAGCTAATTCTGGAGGTCTTTTAACATTTAGAATTCCAAAAGAAAAGAAAAAATCGATTCTGAATGAGTTGAGAATGCTTGGAATAACTGATGGTTTTATTTATCCTGATGTGGAACATCAATCAAAAGCAATATTAAGACAATTACGTATAGGAGAGTAATCAGAAATTCATAAACATGATATGATATTTTGGTTTTTCTTGCAGTATTCTAATATACATTATTGTTACAGATCTTTTTCTCGAAAAAATTATTTTAAAAACAGAAAGGAACAAGGGCTCCGTATCCTCTATACTGAATACGGGCTACGGACTTCCTAATTGTAAACATAGAAAGGAAAGGGACATCTAGTTTGCAGAACTGAACCCGAGCGGAAAGCTCGGGATTTAGATAATCCGCCTAGGACGTAAACGTCCGTTGTTGGTTTCCTAAAATTCAGTCGCTTTCTAGTCGCCCTTGGTATCTTAAACATGATCAACCGTTACTCTCGCCCTGAGATGGCGAACATTTGGACTGAAGAAAATAAATACCGTGCTTGGCTTGAGGTGGAAATCTTGGCTGACGAGGCATGGGCTGAGTTGGGGGAAATCCCTAAGGAAGATGTGGCTTTGATTCGCGAAAAGGCGGACTTTGACATCGACCGTATTTTGGAAATTGAGCAGGAGACGCGTCACGATGTGGTTGCCTTCACACGTGCGGTTTCTGAAACGCTTGGTGAAGAGCGTAAGTGGGTTCACTATGGGTTGACTTCTACTGACGTGGTGGATACTGCCTATGGTTACCTCTACAAACAAGCCAACGACATCATTCGCAAGGATTTTGAAAACTTCCTCGACATCATCGCTGACAAAGCAAAAGAACACAAGTTCACTATCATGATGGGTCGTACTCATGGTGTGCACGCTGAGCCGACAACTTTTGGTCTCAAATTGGCGACCTGGTACAGCGAAATGAAACGGAACATCGAGCGTTTCGAGCACGCAGCTGCTGGAGTGGAAGCTGGTAAGATTTCTGGTGCGGTTGGTAACTTTGCCAACATCCCAACATTCGTTGAAAAATACGTCTGCGATAAATTGGGTATCCGTGCCCAAGAAATTTCTACACAGGTCCTTCCTCGTGACCTTCACGCTGAGTACTTTGCAGTTCTTGCTAGCATTGCAACTTCCATCGAGCGTATGGCGACTGAGATCCGTGGTCTTCAAAAATCAGAACAACGTGAAGTGGAAGAGTTCTTTGCCAAGGGGCAAAAAGGCTCTTCAGCAATGCCTCACAAACGCAACCCTATCGGTTCTGAAAACATGACAGGTTTGGCGCGTGTTATCCGTGGTCACATGGTGACGGCCTATGAAAACGTCGCTCTCTGGCACGAACGTGACATTTCCCACTCATCAGCTGAACGTATCATCACACCAGATACGACCATTTTGATTGACTACATGCTCAACCGCTTTGGAAATATTGTCAAGAATTTGACGGTTTTCCCAGAAAATATGATCCGCAACATGAACTCTACGTTTGGTTTGATTTTTAGTCAACGTGCTATGTTGACCTTGATTGAAAAAGGCATGACGCGTGAACAAGCCTACGACTTGGTGCAACCAAAAACAGCCCACTCTTGGGACAACCAAGTAGACTTCAAACCGCTTCTCGAAGCAGATCCAGAAGTGACATCACGCCTCACTCAAGAGGAGATCGATGAAATCTTCAACCCTGCATACTACACCAAACGAGTAGATGATATCTTTGAACGTATCGGACTTGGTGATTAATCCTAACAATAAAAAGCGAGATTCAATCTCGCTTTTTCGTATTCTCTTAGAAGAATCTTAATCTTCTTTTTTCTTAGTGAGTCCGTAGGCTGCTAGAGTCGCCATGAGTCCTGCTGCGACTAAGCCCGCAGAGTCTTGACTTCCTGTTGCAGGGAGTTGTTTTTCATCTGCTTTGCTAGTAGTTGTTTCAGCTTGCTCAGCTTTCTCAACGGCAGTTCCGACTTCGACAACTTGCGCGACCGCTTCCTGCGATACCGCACTATTAACAAGGGTTCTTTCTTCCTTGCCGTCAGCAGTAGTGCTGACAGAGTAGAAAATCGTACGACGACCATTTACACCAGTAACGATGACTTGCGTTTGTCCGAGTGGTAATTGCGGATTTTCACGTGTTACGGTAGTGAACGGAATCTCTTCCTCTTGGATGTCCAGTCTAGGTTTTGTCTCTGCGGCTGGAGCAAGACCGTGTTCATCCCCTTTGTGAGTAATAGGGGCACCGATTTCAACCACTTGGGTCACAGGTTCTTTGGTTACTTGGCTATCTAGAACCGTTTCTGTTTGTTTCCCATTTTCAGTAAGGACAGAGATGTAATGAGTGCGTTCGCCCTCTACACCTGGTGTGATGATCTTTTCCTGACCAGTTGGGAGATTCGGATTTTCCTTCTTGATAATTTCAAATGGAATCTTTTCTGCTCTTGTGATGAGTTCCGGTTTGGTTTCAACATTGGCAGCTAGTTCATTTTCATCGAGGCTTCCTGAGTGAGTTGCCGCTGGTTTGAGGCCTAGGCGGGCTGCCTTGAGTTTGGCTACAAGAGCGTCTAACTCGGCTTGTTTGTTACGGTTGAGGTTGTAGTTGAGAGCTTCTTTCGCTGCATTTAGAGCATCCAAGCTTTCCTGGCTGTATCCTTCCAAGTTAGTAGGGATTTGAGCAAGCTCCTCACGGAGAGCATTGTAGTCAGCGTGGAAGTAGTCTTTGTTGTGATCTGCAAAGGCAGTCATGAGTTCAAAGATTTCTTCTTCCTTGTACTCAGCACTTGGTTTGTCTGCCCAGATAGCAAGCATGCTTCCGACGGTTGGAAGGTCTACTTCTGGATACTTGGTAGATGCAAGCTGGTTAAATGGTACTTTGCCAGAGTTTTCAAGTGCTTTTGATAGTGGGTAGGCTTCATCTGGTTTGTGATTACCTAGCACGTAGTACCAGTCTCCGTTGGTGTTAAGGAGTTTATAGCCTTTGCTTGCTAGGTACTGAGGAGTTGCAAGGTTATAGCCCCACCATCCTTTAGACCAGTAAGAGATGATGACATCCTTGTCAAACTCAACATCATCCTTGTCTTCATAGTAGAAACCATCGTTGAAGGCCATTGGTTGAAGGCCTCTTTCTTTGGCCATGGCAGCAAGAGTGTTAGAGTACTCAGCAAACTTGCCATAGAGATTGTAGTATTTTAGATAATACCAGCCTTGAGCGTTGGTAGCGTCATTAGCGTATTCGTCTGTACCGTAGTTAAAGATCTTAGTCTTGCCCGCAAAGAAGTCCATGTACTTGCCGATAAGGGCTTTGACAAAGTTCATCGCTTCTTCGTTTTCAAGGTCCGTGGTTGTTTTAGAGACCTTGTCAAAGTTGGCTTGAGGATTTTGGATACCCAATTTTTCCATAGCGACAAGCATGGCATCCATGTGACCTGGGCTGTTGATCGCTGGAATTAGTCCAATCCCTTTTGATTTTGCGTACTCAATCAATTCAGTGATTTCAGCCTGGCTAAGAGTGGTTCCGTTTGGATCATCGTAGTAAGCTTTTGTTCCTTCAATGATGGCCTTTTTGACGTCGTCACTTGCATAAGTTTTTCCGTTAGCAGTGATAGTCATGTCATCAAGTAGGAAGCGAAGTCCATCATTTCCTAGGAGGAGATGCACATCAGAATATCCAAGTTCGCTAGCTTTATCAATGATACGTTTGAGTTGCTCAGCTGAGAAGTACTTACGTCCGGCATCGATGGAGATTACCTTGTTCTTGGCAAGTTTTTCAACTTCACGTTTCGCGTCTTCTTCTTTTTGAGCTTCTGGTGTGAAGGTTAAATTGCTTACAGCTTCTTGGAGTTTTGCGATTGCTTGGTCAATGGTATCTTGTTGAGCACGGCTGAGGTTGCTATCGAGTGAGCGAATGGCTTTTTCAGCTTCTTTGATAGCTGCGACACTTTCTGCAGTATAGCGGTTAAGGTCTGTTGGAACTTCTTTCAGAGCTTGCTCAGCAGACTCATAGTCAGCTGCGAAGTATTCAGCATTGGCATTTGCGAAGCTACGCATGAGTTTGAAGAGGCGTGATGGTGAATAGCGTGCAGATGGGGTATCCGCCCAAGCAGCTACCATACCCCCGATGAGCGGGATAGTAGCCCCATCAGATTTTGGTACAGAAGTGATTGGAGTGTTCTTGATACCATTGAGTCCTTGGTCGAGGTTGTACCAGCCTTGGCCATCGGCATTTCGTCCGAGGACGTAGTACCAAGCATCGTTGGTATTAAGGATTTGGTGGCCTTTTTCAACTAGAAGTTTAGAAGAAGCGACGTCGTATCCGCCCCATCCACCAGTCCACATAGAAACGATGATGTCTTTGTCAAAGGTTCCAAAGCTAGTGTCGCTATTATAGTAGATACCATCGTTAAAGGCCATTGGTTTGAGGCCGTGAGATTTGACGATGCGAGCAAGGTCGTTGGCGTAGGCGATAAATTTATCATAACCCTTGTCTGGGAATCCATCTTCTGGATACCATTTATAGGCTTGAAGAACGCTCCAGCCTTTGGCGTTTGTAGCATCATTGGCGTACTCGTCTAGTCCTATATTGAAGATGTCAGTTTTGCCAGCGAAGTAAGCAGCGTACTTGTCGATCAGAGCTTTGGTAAATGCAAGAGCCTCTTTGTTATCAAGGTCAACGGTACGAGCAGATTCCTTACCAAAGTAGTTGAAGTTCGGTTTTTGGATACCTAATTCTTTCATGGCATGCAAAATCGCATCCATGTGACCAGGGCTGTTTACAGTTGGGATGAGACCAATGCCTTTGTTTTTAGCATAGTTGATCAAGTCCGTCATCTGACTCTCTGTCAAATGGTTGCCGTTTGGATCTTTGTAGTAGGCATTGGTTCCATTTTCGAGTGCACGTTTGACATCGTCACTTGCATAGGTTTTGCCATTGGCTTTGATCGTCATGTCGTCCAACATAAAACGCATGCCATCATTTCCAACTAGTAGATGAAGATCAGTATAACCGTAGTGTTTGGCTTTGTCGATGATTTCTTTTAGTTGGTCTGGAGAGAAATACTTGCGTCCAGCGTCGATTGAGATCATTTTTCGTTTTGCCAGTTTTTCATTTACTTGAGCTGCTCGTTCCGTGCTAGGAGTGGCTACTGCAGGTGTGACGGCTTCATTTTTCTTTTCGGAAGGAGTACTTTCGGCAGGAGTTTCAGCTGGGGCAGGGCTTTCTTTCTCGGCAGTAGGAGTTGAACTAGCATTTTCTGTCACTACTGGTGCGCTTGACTCTTCTGTTTTTGGAGCAACTGTTCGAGGAGCCTCCTTGTCTTCTTTGACCTCCTCTTTTACAGGTTTGTCAGCCTTTTCTTCCAGTTTTTCTGGAACCTTAGAGTCTACAGGTTCTTCGGTTGCTCGCGGACTCTCCTGAATAGTTTGAACAGTTTCTTCAGCTGTTGGAGCTGGAGTAATCCCGTCGGCAGATACGACTTGGGCGCTAAAAGCAAATCCTATAAGTACAGAAGCTGCCCCAACCGCGTATTTACGGATGGAGAAGCGCTGTTTCTTTTCTAGTTTCATGACAAAACCTCCTTGTTATTATCATATATGATAGCGTTTACATAAAACCAATTTTATTTTATTATCTAAGGAGTAAAATGTCAAGTGGGTTTATATAAGAACTATAATAAATAGAGGAAATCATAAGATTTAGGAGAAATTTGCTAATGAGGGATAAAACAGAGGAAAAACCAAACGAAATTTTACCTTGTTTTTAGTAAAAATGCTACTAATTAAATAAGAGCCCTTCATAGCGTTTTCACAACTTCTTTCTCGTGCTATAATGAATATAGAAAAAGCCTGAGCTAGGCTCAGGCTTTTTCTTAATGACCTCGGTTACATGAGATGAATTTGATTTTGTAGTAGTCTGCTCGCTTATAAGTTTCACTATAGGCAAGGACTTGGCCAGTGGCCTCAAGTTTTGTAGTCTTCGTTTGGAAGACAGTTGGGAATTGTGTATCGATTCCGAGTACAGAAGCAGCATGCTCTGGAGTTGGGAATGCGATTTCGTTGATTTCCTCAAAATGTTCATCACTCATGTGAATGCGGTAATCCAATTTGAAACGTGTATAGATAGAGCTATAATAGTCAAGATTTGGATAGTTGGCATTGATGTATTGCTCAGGAATATAAGATGTGTGGTAGATGTATGTCACATCGTTTGTCTGACGAATACGTTCAATCTTATAGTAGAATTGATCTCCACGTAGTCCAAGTTTATCTAAATATTCAAGTTTGTTTCCGCGCTCGATAGAAAGGACAGTAACTTTATCGTCTTTTGTTTCAAAGATTTCGACATCTGAAAACTCAACGAGTTTGTGCTTACGGGCACGTGAAACGAAAGTACCTTTACCTTGTTGGCGGACAATGTAGCCGTCTTTAGCAAGGTCATTCAAGGCACGAACAACTGTGATTGAACTCACATCGTACATCGCGATCAATTCGGCTTCTGTATAAAATTTATCTCCACTTGCAAATTGACCAGAGATGATTTTATTTTTTAATTCATCTTTAATATATTGGTATTTAGGAATAGCCATAAATTTCACCTCGATTCTCTTTCTCCAATTTTGATTTTACCACAAATATAGAGAAAAGAGTAGTATTAAGGTCAAAAAATTAAAATAATAGACTAAAAATGTTATTTTACATGTAAAAAAATTCATTTGATGTTCTTGTGAATTATCATACATAAAAAGATCGTTTTCATGCTATTTTTAGATAATTTCGGTAAACGGTAAGTAAAAAAATAGAAAAATTTTAAATAATTTTCTAAAACCTATTGACAAATGCAAAAGATTTGATTATAGTTAATATTATAATAAATGAAAGCGCAAACTTAATTCGTCAGAGGTAATAACATGACCAGATTTAAAATTGAGGACGATTTCTATTTAGACGAAAAACCGTTCAAGATTTTGTCCGGCGCCATTCATTATTTTAGGATTCCAGCAGAGGATTGGTATCATTCTCTCTATAACTTAAAGGCGCTTGGCTTTAATACAGTCGAGACCTATGTGGCTTGGAATTTACACGAACCTGTTGAAGGGGAGTTTGATTTTGAAGGTGCCAGAAATTTGGAGAGATTTCTTCAAATTGCACAAGATCTAGGTCTCTATGCCATTGTACGCCCGTCTCCATTTATCTGTGCGGAATGGGAATTTGGTGGCTTGCCGGCTTGGCTCTTGACAAAGGACATGCGAATTCGCTCGTCCGACCCGGCCTACATCGAGGCTGTTGCTCGCTATTATGACCAATTATTGCCAAGGCTTGTGCCTCGCTTGTTGGATAATGGTGGAAACATTCTTATGATGCAAGTCGAAAATGAATATGGCTCTTATGGAGAAGATAAGTCTTATCTACGAGCAATTCGGAAATTGATGGAAGACCGAGGGATTGATTGCCCACTCTTTACTTCAGATGGCCCATGGAGGGCTACTCTGAAAGCCGGAACCTTGATCGAAGACGATCTCTTTGTGACAGGAAACTTCGGTTCTAAAGCTCCGTACAACTTTTCACAGATGCAGGAATTCTTTGATGAGCATGGCAAGAAATGGCCCCTCATGTGTATGGAATTCTGGGATGGTTGGTTCAACCGTTGGAAAGAACCCATCATCACTCGTGATCCTAAAGAATTGGCAGAAGCTGTTCGAGAGGTATTGGAGCAAGGCTCTATCAACCTTTACATGTTCCATGGTGGTACAAACTTTGGTTTCATGAATGGTTGCTCGGCTCGAGGAACTCTGGATTTGCCGCAAGTCACATCTTACGACTATGATGCCCTTCTCGATGAAGAAGGAAATCCAACTGCTAAATACTTAGCAGTCAAGAAGATGATGGCAACCCACTTCCCAGAGTATCCACAGTTGGAACCACTCTATAAGGAAAGCATGGAGATAGGGTCCATTCCATTGGTCGAAAAAGTTTCCTTGTTTGAAACCCTGGATAATCTCTCTAGTCCTACTGAAAGCCTCTATCCAAAAGCGATGGAAGAACTTGGTCAAAGTTATGGCTACCTTCTCTACCGCACGGAGGCAAGTTGGGATGCAGAAGAGGAACGTCTCCGTATCATCGATGGACGTGACCGAGCTCAACTCTTTGTAGATGGTCAATGGATTGCTACTCAATACCAGACAGAGATTGGCGAAGACATCTACTGTCAAGGCAACCGAGAAGGCTTTTCAGAGATTGACATCTTGATTGAAAATATGGGGCGTGTCAACTACGGACATAAGTTTTTGGCAGATACGCAGCGTAAAGGAATTCGAACAGGTGTCTGCAAGGATCTACATTTCTTACTGAATTGGAAACAATATCCACTGCCACTGGATAATCCTGAGAAGATTGATTTTTCAAAAGGATGGACAGAAGGACAACCAGCCTTTTACGCTTTCGACTTTACTGTTGAAGAGCCGAAGGATACCTACTTAGACTTGTCTGAGTTTGGTAAGGGAGTTGCCTTTGTCAACGGGCGTCACTTAGGACGTTTCTGGAACGTCGGCCCGACCCTCTCACTTTATATCCCTCATAGCTATCTCAAGGAAGGTGCTAACCGCATCATCATCTTTGAAACTGAGGGCGAATATAAAGAAGAGATTCATTTAACTCGTAAACCTACACTAAAACACATAAAGGGGGAAAACTTATGACAATTGTAGGATGCCGTATCGATGGACGTTTGATCCACGGTCAAGTAGCCAATCTTTGGGCTGGAAAACTAAATGTTTCACGCATTATGGTTGTAGACGACGAAGTTGTTAACAACGATATTGAAAAGAGTGGTTTGAAACTTGCGACACCACCAGGTGTGAAACTCAGTATCTTGCCAGTTGAGAAAGCAGCAGTAAATATCCTTGCTGGTAAATACGATAGCCAACGTCTCTTTATCGTTGCACGTAAACCAGACCGTTTCCTTGGTTTGGTCGAAGCAGGTGTTCCGCTTGAAACACTCAACGTTGGCAATATGTCTCAAACACCAGAAACTCGCTCTATCACACGTTCTATCAACGTGGTAGACAAGGATGTGGAAGATTTCCACAAACTAGCAGAAAAAGGTGTGAAACTCACTGCTCAAATGGTTCCAAATGATCCAGTTTCAGACTTTTTGAGCTTATTAAAATAGGAAAAAATTTTTAGGAGGTCATTGTTATGATACAACCGTGGCAAATTTTACTTCTCACTTTGTACTCAGCTTATCAAATCTGTGATGAGTTGACAATCGTTTCATCTGCAGGTTCCCCTGTATTCGCTGGTTTCATTACTGGTTTGATCATGGGAGATGTGACAACTGGTTTGTTTATCGGTGGTAGCTTGCAGTTGTTCGTTCTCGGGGTTGGTACCTTTGGTGGTGCTTCTCGTATCGACGCAACTTCTGGTGCGGTTCTTGCAACAGCATTCTCTATCTCTCAAGGTATTGATACAGATCTTGCGATTACAACAATCGCTGTACCAGTAGCAGCACTTTTGACTTACTTCGACGTACTTGGTCGTATGACTACTACATTCTTCGCACACCGTATTGACGCTGCGATTGAACGCTTTGACTACAAAGGAATCGAACGCAACTACCTACTTGGTGCGATTCCATGGGCTCTTTCACGTGCCCTTCCAGTATTCTTCGCTCTTGCTTTTGGTGGAGAATTCGTACAAGGTGTTGTAAACCTTGTTAAAGAATACCAATGGGTTGCAGACGGTTTGACACTTGCAGGTCGTATGCTTCCAGGTCTTGGATTTGCAATCTTGCTTCGTTACCTTCCAGTTAAACGTAACCTTCACTACCTTGCTATGGGATTCGGTTTGACAGCTATGTTGACTGTTCTTTACTCAAACGTAACAAGTCTTGGTGGAGCAGTTGCTGGAATCATTGGCACTCTTCCTGCTGAAGTTGCTGAAAAAATTGGCTTTGTTAACAACTTCAAAGGATTGTCTATGATCGGTATCTCTATCGTAGGTATCTTCCTTGCGGTTGTTCACTTTAAGAACAGCCAAAAAGTAGCTGTAGCAGCACCTTCTACACCATCAGAAAGTGGGGAAATTGAAGATGACGAATTCTAATTACAAATTAACAAAAGAAGATTTTAATCAAATTAACAAACGTAGCTTGTTCACTTTCCAATTGGGATGGAACTACGAACGTATGCAAGCATCAGGTTACCTTTACATGATCTTGCCACAATTGCGTAAAATGTATGGAGATGGAACTCCTGAGTTGAAAGAAATGATGAAAGTTCATACTCAATTCTTCAACACTTCACCATTCTTCCACACAATTATCGCTGGTTTTGACCTTGCCATGGAAGAAAAAGATGGTGTGGGTTCAAAAGATGCGGTTAACGGTATCAAGACAGGTTTGATGGGACCATTCGCTCCTCTTGGAGATACTATCTTTGGTTCACTTGTACCTGCTATCATGGGATCTATCGCTGCAACAATGGCTATTGCTGGTCAACCTTGGGGTATCTTCCTTTGGATTGCAGTTGCAGTAGCGTATGACATCTTCCGTTGGAAACAGTTGGAATTTGCATACAAAGAAGGGGTTAACCTTATCAACAACATGCAAAGTACTTTGACAGCTTTGATTGAAGCTGCATCTGTACTTGGTGTATTCATGATGGGTGCTCTTGTAGCAACAATGATCAACTTTGAAATTTCATACAAATTACCAATCGGTGAAAAGATGATTGACTTCCAAGACATCTTGAACTCAATCTTCCCACGTTTGCTTCCAGCAATCTTCACTGCATTTATCTTCTGGTTGCTTGGTAAGAAAGGTATGAACTCTACAAAAGCTATCGGTATCATTATCGTGCTTGCCTTGGCTCTTTCTGCCTTTGGTAAATTTGCACTTGGAATGGGCGCATAATTTATGACTAAATCATTGATTTTAGTGAGCCACGGTCGTTTCTGTGAAGAACTTAAAGGTAGCACAGAAATGATTATGGGACCACAAGACAACATTCATGCGGTTGCTCTTCTTCCAGAAGATGGACCAGAAGAATTTACTGCTAAATTTGAAGCTGCTGTTGAAGGATTGGATGATTTCCTAGTCTTTGCGGATCTTCTTGGTGGAACTCCATGTAACGTGGTGAGCCGTTTGATTATGGAAGGTCGCGACATTGAACTCTACGCAGGGATGAATCTTCCAATGGTGATTGAATTTATCAATGCCAGCCTTACAGGTGCAGATGCAGACTATAAGAGCCGTGCTGCAGAAAGCATTGTAAAAGTCAACGATTTATTAGCGGGCTTCGATGATGACGAAGATGAATAATACTCTTCGAAAATCAAATTCAAACCACGTCAGCGTCGCCTTGCCGTATAGATGTTACTGACTTCGTCAGTTCTATCTGCAACCTCAAAGCAGTGCTTTGAGCAACCTGCGGCTAGCTTCCTAGTTTGCTCTTTGATTTTCATTGAGTATAAGATGTAACTTAGAGCATCTTATATAGAATATACATGGGAATGGGAGTCACTCCCATTCCCATATTTTCAATAAGAATGAAACAACAATAGATTAGAGGAACTCTATGCTAAATTACACAAAAGAAGAATTACTTGAACTGGGTGCAGAAATCACGACTCGTGAGATCTACCAACAGCCCGATGTATGGAAAGAAGCTTTTGAAGCCTATCAAGCAAAACGTGAAGAAATTGCAGCCTTCCTACAAGGGATTGCGAATAAACATGACTATATCAAGGTCATCTTGACGGGTGCTGGTACTTCTGCTTATGTGGGAGATACCTTGGTACCATACTTTAAGGAAGTCTATGACGAACGCAAATGGAATTTCAATGCTATTGCGACAACTGATATTGTTGCCAATCCAGAAACTTATTTGAAAAAAGATGTGGCGACTGTCCTTGTTTCCTTTGCTCGTAGTGGGAATTCACCTGAAAGTGTGGCGACGGTTGATTTGGCTAAAGCCTTGGTTGACGACCTCTATCAAGTGACCATTACATGTGCTGCAGAAGGGAAATTGGCACTTCAAGCCCATGGCGATGACCACAATCTCTTACTCTTGCAACCAGCTGCTTCCAATGACGCTGGATTTGCCATGACTTCTAGTTTTACGTCTATGATGCTAACAGCTCTCTTGGTCTTTGATCCTACAGAATTTGCTGTGAAAACTGAACGTTTTGAAGTTGTTTCTAGCCTTGCTCGTAAGATTCTAGACAATGCAGCAGATGTTAAAGAGCTTGTTGACCTCGACTTTAACCGTGTTATCTACCTGGGTGCAGGTCCTTTCTTTGGCCTTGCTCATGAAGCTCAGCTCAAGATTTTGGAATTAACTGCTGGTCAAGTGGCGACCATGTATGAGAGCCCAGTCGGCTTCCGTCACGGTCCAAAATCATTGATCAACGAAGATACCGTTGTTTTGGTATTTGGTACAACGACAGACTACACTCGCAAGTACGACTTGGACTTGGTTCGTGAAGTGGCTGGTGATCAGATTGCTCGTCGTGTTGTGCTCTTGAGTGATCAAGCCTTTGGTCTTGAAAATGTCAAAGAAGTAGCACTTGGTTGTGGCGGTGTCTTGAACGATATTTACCGTGTCTTCCCTTACATCGTTTATGCCCAACTCTTTGCCCTATTGACTTCACTCAAGGTAGAAAATAAACCAGATACACCATCTCCTACTGGCACTGTAAACCGTGTGGTACAAGGTGTGATCATTCATGACTATCAAAAATAAGGAAGTGTCTATGAGTAAATTACAATTAAGTCCCAATAAAGTAGCTTGCTTGCAAAAACTCTCTGACGAGAACGGCATTATCTCAGCTCTTGCCTTTGACCAACGTGGTGCGTTGAAACGCCTTATGGCTCAATACCAAACAGAAGAGCCAACAGTGGCTCAAATGGAAGAACTCAAAGTCTTGGTTGCAGATGAATTGACTAAATACGCATCCTCTATGCTTCTAGACCCAGAGTATGGACTTCCAGCTACAAAAGCGCTTGATGCCAATGCTGGTCTTCTCCTTGCTTATGAGAAAACGGGTTATGACACAACTAGCACTAAACGCTTGCCTGACTGCTTGGATGTTTGGTCTGCCAAACGCATCAAAGAACAAGGTGCAGATGCTGTCAAGTTCTTGCTTTACTATGACGTAGATAGCTCTGACGAACTCAACCAACAAAAACAAGCCTACATCGAGCGCATTGGTTCTGAGTGTGTGGCGGAAGACATTCCATTCTTCCTTGAAATTCTTGCCTATGATGAAAAAATCGCTGACGCAGGTTCTGCTGAATACGCTAAAGTAAAACCACACAAGGTTATCGGTGCTATGAAGGTCTTCTCAGACCCACGCTTTAACATTGATGTCTTGAAAGTGGAAGTTCCAGTCAACGTCAAATACGTTGAAGGCTTTGGTGATGGTGAAATCGTTCATACACGTGAAGAAGCAGCAGCCTTCTTCAAAGCTCAAGACGAAGCAACAAATCTTCCTTACATCTACTTAAGTGCGGGTGTATCAGCTAAACTCTTCCAAGAAACCCTTGTCTTTGCTCACGAATCAGGCGCAAACTTCAACGGAGTTCTTTGTGGCCGTGCAACATGGGCTGGATCAGTTGAAGCTTACATCAAAGATGGTGAAGCAGCAGCTCGCGAATGGCTTCGCACAACTGGATTTGAGAACATTGACGAACTCAACAAGGTTCTTCAAACAACAGCGACTTCATGGACTGAACGTGTGGAAGCATAAAACAAGTATAGAAGAACCCCCTTTTGTTAAGGTTTTCTGACAAAGGATTCTGAAAATAAAAACTACAACCATAGATGGTGAATAGGCTCTCTATGGTTTGTTTACTTAAGAGAAATAGATCAAAGGAGAGAAGAATGAAAGCATACACAGAGCGTGTATTTGGAAATCATGAGGGCAAGGATGTCTTGGCCTATCGCTTTGAGACTGACGGTGGTTACCAGCTTGAAGTTATGACCTATGGTGCGACCATCTTGCGCTATGTCACACCTGACAAGGCTGGTAATTTTGCCAATGTGATCTTGGGCTTTGATAATTTTGATAGCTATGTAGGCAATAGTCCCAAGCATGGAGCAAGTGTAGGTCCTGTAGCGGGCCGTATTGCAGGTGCAACATTTGAACTCAATGGCCAGACCTATAATCTTGAAGTCAACAATGCTAGCAACTGTAACCACAGTGGTTCAACAGGTTGGGATGCGAGCTTGTTTGAATTGACTGAGGTAAGCGACCATGGCTTGACCCTCTACACAGAGCGTACAGATGGGACAGGAGGATTCCCTGGTAATCTCAAAATCTGGATCAGCTACCACTTGGAAGAAACTGGCGCCTACGAAATCAGCTATAAGGTGACGACAGATCAGGATACGCTTGTCAATCCAACTAATCACAGCTACTTCAACTTGTCTGGTGATTTCACGCAGACAGTTGACCGCCATGTCTTCCAGCTAAATACGGAGGGCATTTACCCAATCGCTCCGGACGGTGTTCCGGCTAAGACTCCAGATGCTACTCGTGATGTAGTTAAACACATCTATAATGGTGCTTTGTTGAAGGACATCTTTGCAGAGGAAGATGAGCAAATCCAGCTGGTATCTGGTTTGGATCACCCATTTGCCCTTCCTGCCGGTCATGACAATGCTGGTTTCCTTTATGACCAAAACTCAGGTCGTTTCCTGCTGTTCAAGACAGAGGCCCCTTGCTTTGTGGTCTACACAGCAAACTTTGTGGATGAGAGTGTCATCATAGGAGGCCAGCCAATGGTACAGCACAATGGAATTGCCCTTGAAGCGCAAGCTTTACCAGATGCCATTCACAGCAACCTCAAAGACCAAGTCATTCTTAAAGCAGGGAAAATCTTTACCAGCAAAACTCGCTATGAGCTTGTTGTAAAATAAAAAGAAGAGCTGGTTTCCAGCTCTTTTAAGTTGTCTTCATTGACATTTTATCTCAATAGTGTATAATTGATGTAATTAATAAAGTTACAACAAACAAAAGGAGACACCCTATGACTTATGCATACCAAAGCCACATTTACCTAGCAGAGGCTGTTTTAAATGTCAAGGATTTAACGAATCAAACGGCTTTTTATCACCAGATTATTGGCTTGGAGATTTTATCCCAAACAGAGACAGAAGCGATTTTGGGACTTGGTCGAAAAGCCTTGGTTCACTTGATTCAGGCAGAAAAGTCTGGCGAAGTAAGGGAGCATTATGGGCTCTACCATCTGGCGATTTTGTTGCCGACACGAAAAGCCTTGGCAGATGTCTTGAAACATCTAAGTGACTTGCGGATTCCTCTGGTCGGGGGTGCAGATCATGGATACAGTGAGGCTCTTTATCTAGAGGATTTGGAAGGAAATGGCATTGAACTCTACCGTGATAAGCCAGTGTCTTCATGGGATATTCGAGAAGACGGCCGCATTATCGGTGTGACCGAAGCCCTTGCGGCACAGGATATCTATGATTTAGGGGAAAAGGTGGATCCCTTTATCCTAGCTGAAGGGACGAGAATGGGGCATATCCATCTATCGGTGAAGGATAGTCGTGCGGCGAGCCAGTTTTATCAAAAGGTGTTAGGATTAGAGGATAAATTTAGCATCCCTAGTGCTAGTTGGATAGCGGCTGGTCAGTACCATCACCACCTGGCTGTCAACGAATGGGCTGGAAAAGGGCTAGCTCCGCGTGAGCAAGGCTTGCCAGGCTTGGCCTACTATGTCCTTGAGGTCGAAAGCAAGGAAGAACTCTTGGACATCGTTAAGCAAGCACAAGAGCTAGAAGCTCCGATTAAGTGGCTAAATTCGAGTGAGTTGGATCTTGTAGACCCAGATGGGATTGTGACTCGCATTCGCTTGGCACGATGAGACGAGGAAAACACATTATTTATTTTAGAGACATAGAAAAAGGCGGATAAGCTCGCATTCTGTTTTTAGAATGCGGACTTGTTCGCTTTTTTATGGAATGACGAAGCCTTTCTTGGCTCTAGCAAAGGTATCTGCTGGGGATATTTTCCCTTTTCTGGGGGTTCATGCTATAATACTAATAAACTTTTCTTTCTCTAGGAAGGCAAACGCCGAAAATCGGATAGACTACTGGCAATCGTTGTCACGATGCTTTTAAGAGAAAGTAGAACTCTGTTTGAACATCCGTATTAAGTTTAGGAGACGGGAAATAAGATGGACACAAGTATAAAAAAATTAATCAATATGGGCCCTCTGGAGGACTATTTTATTTATTATGATCTGAGGAATCAAGTATTCTATGAAGTAAAACAAGGCATGAATTATTCAGCCATTGCAGCTCCTATTGCAGTCTTTTCCTTGCAACGGCTGTCGAAGTTGCTCAACCAAACCTTTGGAGATGTCTCATCCCCTTTCAATCTGCTTTTCTTTATCTTGATGTCTCTGTTTTTAATTTTCGGGACAATTCTCCTTGCCAAATCTACCCGACGTAAAATGAAGACAGATAGATTTAGAAAAGTTCGGTTAACAAAAGCCAATATTAAAACACTTAGAAGAAAATCTAGATGGACAGTCCTAGTTGAGATTTTTTGTTTCCTCATGATTCTGTTTTCCATCTATCGTTATTTTACCTACTCTGATTTTCTGTTCTTGATGATGTATATGTTAGGGATTTTTTCACTTGTTTATATTGTCTATGAATTTCAGATGAAAACACGCAAACGACTGTTCAAAGAGCTGATGGAGACATTACAGGACGATAGCCGAGGAAAAGAGGGAGAAATGTAAGATGAGAAAAATCATTTATATAGGCCAAGGAAGCCTGCAATCCATCTACTATAACACAAGGACGAGAGAGGCTTTAACAACAGAATCTAGCACCGTTTCAGACACTGATGGTGCTATCAGTTCAAAGAAATCCAAGTGGCCTTGGCTTCTCTTCTTTGCTTTCTTGCTAGTTGCTGTCATCAGTATTTGGATTCGTTCCTTGATAGCACCCTTTAGATTGAGTGAGTGGATGATTCCTATCCATCTAGCCGCAATCCTTTTCGTTTTTATCGGAAGTGTTTATGGATTTGAAAAACTGTTCTACAGTGGGGCCAAGTCGCTTGTTCCAGCAAGTGAAGAACAGTTTAAAGAAGCGGTAGAAAGAAGTACTTTTTGGAGGAAGTCACCAGATAAGGAACCAACAGTCGATAAAATCATCTTGTATCTATTTGTTATCCTCGTTCTTCTATTTGTTTTTGTTATTGTTGTATTTTTTGCTATACCTGCGACTTTCATTCCTTACTATGAACAGGAATGGTTTGAGCCGTCCATGTTCATGGTACCAATCGGAGCAACGATTGTCCCAATTAGCGTGGTTCTTCTACTATTTCAAAACAATCCAATCCGCTGGCTCTTAGCCGTACGAAAATACAAGCAGGGAAAAGTATTATTTAGGGAAGAGAAATAAGTGGGGGATAAGATGAAAGAAAAGTATGTTGAATTTTTGAATATGGCAGTTATGGATACTAGACCTATAAAGCGTTTTGATATTATCTAAATCACTGAGGAGGGAAGATAATGAAAAAAATAATGAAATCAAAATTAGTTCAAGTCATGCTTCTAGCACTTACTGTCATAGGACTATATTTTGCTTATCAGGCATATCGTAGGCACGAACTTACTCAGTTTGTCATGTGGAGTCCAAGAGCTAAAATTGCAAGTTATGAATTCATGGATGATAACAAGGCAGTAGCGATTGAGTGGGATAATGATGCGGAGTTAAAAGATGCGAAAGAGGCTAAGAAATATGATTCGCGTGTCAATGTAGAAACAATGACGAGAGTTAATGGAGAACGCTATATCATCCAACAAAGTTATAAGTTAAAATCAGCCACGTATAAGTATTGGATTCTTGAAGAAGATGCGGTGCCATATTTGAAAAGTAATATTCCAGAGCAGGGAGAGTACTGGTTGTTAGACGTCTATGACACGAAAGATGGGACAATCAAACAAAAGACGTATGATGTATTTCAGATGGTGAGGGAATATAATAAGGATTATATTCCAAGAAGGGTTCGTGACGTTAATTATTTCTTGTATACGGAACAAGGGAAAACTTACTTACCAATTAGTATGGCTATTGGCCAACAGCCAGAATCAAAAACTGAAACTGGGCTTATTGATATAGAGGAAGGAAAGATAATAGCAGCTACTCCATCTGGTAAAACTTCCAAAGATCTTTATAACGATAAGAAAGGATCATACAAACCGAAGTTAGATGATATTCTTATTTCGAATCATAAATTTTCAAACGAAAAGCTTGCCTTTGTCTTATCTCTTTTTAGTTTTAAAAAACCAGTAGAAAAATCCCAATACCTGTCCTTATCAAGCAAATATCCAAAGGTATTTGATATATTGAGTAAAGGGTTGTTATCTGAATTATATTTCCTTGGAAAAGAAGATGTTCGTTTTAAAATCTCTTTCTTAAAGCTGGTTCTTCCAGAGGGTACAAATATTTTTGAGGATATCACCATTCCAGCAGCTAGTTCGAAAGATGGACAGGAACACTTGGTTCAAAGCGAAGAAGAGTTCTTACAATATTATAAATCCAGTACGGAGGAAGAATAATGGGACAAAAGCATTTGTCTTATATTCCAATAGATATTGATATTTGACATTGAATTTTAAATAGGAAGGAAAAAATGAAGAAGTTATTTGTCATCATCTTGTCATTGATTTTTGGAGCTTGCTCTAATGGAAAGGAAGCAGGGAAAAGTATTATTTAGGGAAGAGAAATAGAAAAGAGGAGATATAATAATGTCACAAGAGAGATATTTGCAAATCAAAAAAGAGCATCAAGTTCGTAAGTTTGTGGGGCGTTTCCTCTTCATTCTTCTCGCTATACTCGATGTTCTACTGGTATCAAGTCATTCCAATTATGTCCCGCTTATAACGGTGGCTATGGTAACGATTGTGCCTTTTAATCATTTTCTACTTGGTCCTCTTAGGAGACAGAAAAAAGCTATAGAAAAAGAGCATCCAGAATGGAAAATACTCAGTACAAAGGGAGTAAAGGTTCCCTCGGCTGAAGCCAATAAAAGAACCTTGGCTGGTATTGGGACTTTGATTGCTTTGCTGTTGTCTTTTGGGCTATTCTATAAACCTGTGAAACAGCCGAACGACCAAGTAAACAAGCCACCTAAGGTTGATTCTAAAACGCCTGAAACGTCCAAGCCTTCTGAGTCTGAGTCGTCCAGTTCCTCAGAGTCGAAATCCTCGTCTTCGACTGAACAAAGTTCTAAAACCGAAAATTCAGGAACAAAACCGTCAAAAAGCGAGTCCAATAATCCCTATTACCAGATTCCAGGACTTACTGACGAACAGGTGAGAGATATCATATCGAAATCTGTGAAAGATTTAAGAGAAAAACAGTCAAAAGAAAAATCCGAAGAGTAGACTCCAGGGCTTCGATGTCTTTTCTGGATGAGTTCGTTTTGAGATTTTACTGTATAGAATAACAGGAGGAGTTCATATGACTAAAGAAGTGATTGGTTTGATAGTTGGAACAATCGTTATCTTCCTATCTTTTGTATTTGTGTGTGGGACCTTTCTTTTCCTCTATCTTCGGGATCAGAAGTTGGTCCGCCTTGCCAAGTCATCCGTTCCTGGAACGGTTATCGGCTATAGCCGTTTTCGTGAGGGGTATCCACCTATCGTCGAATACACGGTGGATGGGATTGCTTATAAGAAAACCTTGCAGTATTTTATGTTCAAAACGGTCACAATTCCGTGGGGGACTACTAAATTTTTAAAGGACTATACAAGAGAAGATATGCTAGCGCCTTCGATCACTCGCTACAGCAACTCCTTTGTTTCCTTCAAACGCTTGATGCAGACCCATTTCCCCCTTCATTCGGAGCTGACGGTTTGGTACGATCCAGACAAGCCGAACAGGGCCTATGTCGAACGCTATAGCGGGATGGACAAGTTTTACAAGTGGTTTGGTATCGGATTTGGACTGGCCCTAGTTCTGGTCTATGGGATAGTAATCCTAGCCTTTTTGTCCAAGATATAAGGCATAACTAATCGGAAACTTGATGTCCCGATTATGCTTCAAGGAGAACAGCTTTAGTTCTCCTTTTTCATGTTCAGTAATCTTTTCTAGCCAATACAAAGAAAAGGTTGTCTCCTATAAAGACAGATAGGATGAGAATTTTGACAAAGAACCTTATTCGAGATATAATGAAGAAAAAGTGACCAAGGATAAATCAATGACAAACTCAAAGTATATAACACGCCTGAAACGTTCAGAGGGCCAGTTGCGTGGGATCCAAAAGATGATCGATGAAGATCGTGACTGCGCAGATATCATTACCCAGTTGACCGCGGTGCGCTCCAGTGTTGAGCGCGTGATTGAGATGATGATTACCGAAAATCTCACCGCTTGCATCAACCAACCGCTAGAGGACCCTGAGGCTCAAAAGGAACGCTTGGAAAAGGCCATCCGATACCTGATTAAACGGAAATAAACTAATTTGCTATTGATAAACAATGCAGACAAAGGTATTTAAGTTTGTTTCGACAAAAAATCATGTCGGACAAATGGATGAGTTCCCCCAATACCAATGAGAAAACCTCTTTTTAGATACCATCAATTTGCTTCGTTTTATAGAAGCGACGGGTTACGAGCCCTATATCAGTGGGTTGCAGAAATGAAAAAACCGATTAAGGAACTTAATCGGTTTTTTGCTTATTTTACTTGACCGGGCCAAGCATTCATACCACCTTCTACATTGATAACTGTGAGGCCTTGGGCGCTTAGAAATTCACAAGCAGATGCGGAACGGACTCCACCTTGACAGATGACATGATATTCCTGGTCAGGTTTGAGTTCTTTGTAACCTTGCTCCAAGGTACTTAAAGGCAGATTTTTGGCACCTGGTGCATGTCCTGCTTGGAATTCGTGCTCTTCACGTACATCGATAAGGTTTAGATTTTCATTTAGGTATTCTTCATAAAAATCAGCCATGCTGATACTCGTTTCCATATTTGACTCCTTCTGGATTAGACATTTTATATTGTGAATAAGCGCCATCAAGGTTTTGGACGGTAAATCCTGCCGCTGGAGGATACGCTCTGTGATCTAGCTGTGCAAAACGCTGTGGTAGCTAAGGATGTAGGTTTGCTTCTTGTCCGATTCATCCAAGCGTTCCCGTAATTCGTTTAGGGGAATGTGGATGGTGTCGACTTTGAGTCGACCACTCTGAAATTCGCCACTTGTCCGCACATCTAGGGATTATTTGCCCTTAGTCAGATCGTCTTTGAGCTGACACCATTGGATATGGTCGCTCAGACCTTCGATAAGGTTCAAGGCTGCGTAGCCAATTATTTTATGCTTCTAGATGACCTTGCCTGTCCAAGCGCTCATACCGCCTCGGACATTGATGACATCGTAGCCTTTTTTCTTAAGCTTTTTCGCAGCTAGTTTGCTTCGTACACCAGAGTGACAAATGACATAAAGTGTTTCTTTTGTCGCAGGTGTGTATGAACCGATTTCCGTTAAAGGAACATTTTTGGCATTTTTGATATGACCTCTACGGAATTCCGTAGGCGTCCGAACATCTAGTAGCTGAATCGGTTCTTTGAGTTTAGCTTCTAACTCGCTGGTAGAAATACTGTCAATTTTTGTAAATAAGTGAAACATAGGCACCTCCAAATATACCCTTATGGGGTATATTAAACCATGAAGTTAATCTTTTGTCAAGCAAGTTGTTTTAACTTGGGAGGGGATTGGTTTTGAGAGTTTAGAAAGCAGGCTATTCTTGACCTTTCAAAGGCTTTTTGATATGATGGGTCCAAATTAAGTGTGAGGTGATAAGATGGCTAGCGAATACCAGAAAATGATAGCAGGGGAGCCTTACCGTCCGTCGGACCCAGAGTTGCGTGCCTTGGCACAAGCTTCTCGCCAAAAACAGGCTGCCTTTAACAAGGAAGAAGATCCCTTGAAGGGATCCGAAATCATCAAGACTTGGTTTGGCTCAACTGGGGAAAATCTCTATGTCAATCCACGCTTGGTGGTCGATTATGGAGTCAATATCCATCTAGGGGAAAATTTTTATTCTAATTGGAACTTGACCATGCTGGATGTTTGCCCGATTCGCATCGGGAACAACGCCATGCTTGGCCCCAACTGTCAGTTTTTAACCCCACTCCATCCACTGGATCCGGATGAACGCAATTCAGGGGTCGAATACGGCAAGCCCATCACCATTGGAGATAATTTCTGGGCTGGAGGTGGCGTCATTGTCCTTCCTGGAGTGACACTGGGAAATAACGTCGTTGCAGGAGCGGGGGCCGTGATTACCAAGTCCTTCGGAGATAATGTCGTCCTAGCTGGGAATCCTGCGCGTGTCATCAAGGAAATCCCAGTAAAAGAAAACTAAAAAGAACAGCTTGGGCTGTTCTTTTTATAATCTTTATCTTAGTCTTATAAATTTTTCTTCTTTTTGGCTTTTTGGGTTAGAGTGATATCGCACTTGGGGATGTTGCTTTTAAAAACTATTAAATGCATTTTAGTACTCTCAAATTGTTTCTAGTAGCCCTTTCAAAAGAATACTGAGCGAAACGGAATTTAAGGAAACTTTCAGAAAAGTTTTAGTTTTGTTTCAGGAATCTTCTGTAGACTGTCTAGCTATATCATACGAAGGAGAGGCAAAAGGTATGAAATCAAAAAAATGGACCCTGCTCGCAACGAGTTTAACGGCAATGGTGCTGATGGCAGCATGTGCCCAGTCAACAACTACATCCAATACCAATGCAACGACAAATAGTGCCACAACAACTGCAACAAAGACAAACCAATCATCCTATTTTACAGAGAAGGACAATGATACCTCTTATGACGAAAGCACAGCTTCTAAGATTGAGCTATCTGGCTCATCTGCAAACGTCTCTGGAGATGGGGTGACAGTCTCTGAATCAACAGTGACCATCACAAAATCTGGAACCTATGTGATTTCAGGTCAGTCTGACGGAGTGCAGATCAAGGTCGAGGCAGATAAGTCGGCAGATGTTCACCTAGTCCTAAAAGGTGCGACCATGACCAATACCAATGCAGCGATATCTGCGACATCAGCTGGCCATGTCTACTTAACTCTAGCAGAGGGAACCACCAACAGTCTCTCTGACTCAAGCACGAACAGCGACGAAAAAGCCGACGCAGCCTTATTTTCTAAGGTGGATTTAACCATCAACGGGAAAGGCACTCTTAATGTAGAAGGCAAGAAGAACAACGGTATCAAGGCCAACGACACCCTCCACATCACGGGTGGAACTTATAACATCACAGCGGTTGGCGATGCCTTTAATGTCAATGATGAACTCAACATCACTGGTACGACCATGACCATTGATGCCAAAGAGGATGGAGTCAAGGTGGACAATGATGAGGATACTTCAGTCGGAACCATGTACCTATCCAACAACAACATCACCGTTACAGCAGGAGATGATGGCATCCACGCTTCTGGAGACCTGGTTATCGATAGTGGTACCTACACCGTCAAGAATTCGACAGAAGGACTTGAAGGTAAGTCCATCACTATCAACGGTGGGGACATTAGCATCTATTCGACAGATGATGGAGTCAATGCAGCTAATAAAAACGCCCAACAGAGTGAAATCTTCTTTACCATGAACGGTGGGAACCTGACAGTAGAAGTCGGCCAAGGAGACACAGATCCAATCGACTCGAACGGCAATATCACAGTCACAGGCGGAACCATTAAAATGACTGGTCAAACAGGTTTTGACTTTGATGGAACAGCGACCTACACAGGCGGAGATATCTATCTCAACGGTGAAAAACAAACTGAAATCGTCAACTCTATGCCTGGAGGTGGTGGACCAAATGGAGGACCTCAAGGCGGCGGTCCAACCCCTGGCGGACAAGGATAAAAAAGAATCTCCTTTCTCGAAAGAGAAGGGAGAGTTTTTGTGTTTGAGAGGTGGATTGTAGCTAAAATAACTCCCAATTAGGTCTTGAAAATTTCTTAGTCTGTTTCATATAAAAACGGATAAAGTGAATTTCCGTAGCTAAGGTTATCAAGGTTGCTATTGTGATGACGATGGTTGGATTAGCTGAGAAAAGTAGAGGAAGAATAGGCCTTTAAAAAGTGGACAGGAAAGACCATTTCGGAGTATCGGGAAGAGATTTAGAAACAGCTCTAAAAGCAATAGCTATCCATTATAAGCATCAGATAATAATATCTGGTGCTTTATTTTTTAAAGAATTTCAACTTTTTTCTTGACAAGTGAGTAAACACTCACTATAATAGCTCTTGTGATTTAAAAAAGTGAGTAAACACTCACCTAGGAGGAAGCATATGAAAAAATTGCTACATTTACAAGATTTGGATAAGTCTTTTGGTCGTCAAATGGTTCTGAATCATGTCAGCTTTGAATTGCATCCAGGAGAAATTATAGGATTAATTGGTCCGTCTGGTGCTGGTAAATCAACTATGATTAAAACCATGTTAGGGATGGAAAAGGCTGATGGAGGCGTAGCTTTAGTGTTAAATCACACTATGCCCAATCGCCATATTTTAGGAGATATTGGCTATATGGCCCAATCAGATGCTTTATACGAGTCCTTGTCAGGCCAAGAAAATCTGGAATTTTTTGGTCAGCTAAAGGGGCTTTCTAAAAAAGACCTAAAGGCGGAAATTGCTCATATAGCTCAAGTAGTAGATCTGACAGACTACTTAAACAAGGCGGTATCTGGTTATTCTGGAGGAATGAAACGGCGTTTGTCTCTTGCTATCGCGCTGTTAGGAAATCCTCAACTCTTGATTTTGGACGAACCGACAGTTGGAATTGATCCTTCTCTTCGAAAGAAAATCTGGAAAGAATTATTCGCGCTTAGAGACAATGGGGTTGGGATATTAGTTACTACCCATGTTATGGATGAAGCAGAGTTGACGGATAAGGTCGGCTTATTATTAGGCGGAAAAATCATTGCTTTTGATACACCGCAACACTTAAAAGAAAGTTATCAAGTTTCAAGTATTGAAGAAGTATTTTTAAAAGCAGAAGGTGAGTAAAATGAGAACAATAGCGATTGCAAAAAAGGTCATCAAAGAATTACTTCGTGACAAACGAACTCTAGCCCTGATGTTTATAGCACCTGTTTTTATCATGTGGTTGATGAACCTCATGTTTTCAGCTAGTACAACCGTGAATGTCAAGTTGGCAACACAAGATCTACCAACTGGTTTGGTAACGAAAATGGATGAGCTCGATCATGTGGACGTCGAGACTTATCAAGACTTAGATCAAGCCAAAGAAGCGCTAGCAAATGAAAAAGTCGATGCTGTGATTTCTTATAAAAACGGTGAGTACCAGGTCGACTACGCAAACACAGACGCCTCCAAGACCTCTATGATACGACAAGTGTTACGGACAAGTATCGCCAGTGAAGGCACCGATCAGTTACTATCTCGTGTCAAACAAGCCCTTCCACAATTGGAATCGGATGCAAAAACACCAGAAATCAAGGAGTCTTACCAGTATGGAGATGAAAATACAAGCTTCTTTACCAGTATGATTCCGGTTTTGATAGGTTTTGTAGTTTTCTTCTTTGTCTTTTTGATTTCAGGTATGGCGCTTTTGAAAGAGCGCACCAGTGGAACACTAGAACGTTTGTTAGCAACACCAGTGAAACGATCTGAAATCGTCTATGGCTATATGTTGTCTTACGGTATTATTGCGATTTTTCAAACGGCAGTTGTCGTTTTAGCAGCAATTTGGCTACTAGATGTAGAAGTTGTAGGAAGTATTTTAAATGTTATAATAGTTAATGTGGTACTGGCTCTTGTAGCACTAGCTTTTGGAATTCTCTTGTCTACTCTAGCAAAATCGGAATTCCAAATGATGCAATTTATTCCTCTCGTGATTATGCCCCAACTTTTTTTCTCAGGGATTATTCCATTGTCATCCATGGGAGAATGGGCTCCAACTGTGGGGAAATTTTTGCCATTAACCTATTCTGGTGATGCAATAAGCCAGATTATTCTTTACGGACACAATCTTGGTGATATTTTGCCAAATCTTGGTGTTTTAATGATTTTCTTGATCATTTTAACAATTCTCAATATTGTTGGATTGCGTCGTTATCGTAAAGTTTAGAAATCAACATAAATAATGCTAAAAAGGTGTGAAGATTAGATGGATAAGACTGTTTTTGAATCGTTTGAAGATTACTTAGAAGAAGCGAATTACCCTCAAGGAAAGAAAAAAATCATGCAGGCAGCAGTGGATCTCATATCAACTAGGAGTTACCATGGGACCTCAACTCTTCACATAGCTGAGCGTGCTGGACTAAGCCAGGCAACTTTGTTTAAGTATTTTAAGACGAAGGATGATCTACTGACGGCTATTTTACATCCTGTAGTCCCAAGCATTTTCGGTAGTTTTTTTGAGGAACTCTTAGCTTTTGAAACGACAGAAGAGAGGGTTCGTTATCTCGTCCACGATCGTATGAGCTATCTCAAAAAAAATCGTGCTTTGATGAAAATCATTCTGCAGGAGAGTTTTTCAAATAAAAAACTAAAAAATGAACAGATTTTTATCTGGAATGCTATTCAAGATAAACTTCGAGTACTTCATAAGGAATTGCTAGCAGATCCACGTGTAAATCCAGAGTTAACGATTCCTCAAATGGTTCGTATTTGTGTTGCTCCATTGTTGGCTTACTTCGCTCAACTTTATATCGTTAGCGACAATGGAGAAATAAAGGAAGAGGACCTAGACTTATTAGAAAAACAGATTTTGGGTGCTTTGTGGAAATAGGGGAGTTCTAGAGGAGCTAAGATTTATTTACTTGACTTTCAAACAAGCTAAAAAAGACATGTTCTGCTTATTTCAGATTCATGTCTTTTTTGTTGTTGGATTTGGTATGTGTTTATAAGTCCTCAATCATTTTGCCAAAACAGAAACCGACTTCTCCAGCGGTGCAACGATTTCTCAAGTGTATGGAAGAGGAGATTTCTGGATTGATAAAGACAACTCCTTGACACTTCGTCAGCTTTTGATACAATAGTACAAAATTAGAGGAGGTGGGCTATGATTCAGAAACATGCGATTCCCATTTTAGAGTTTGACGACAACCCCCAGGCGGTCCTTATGCCAAATCACGAGGGGCTAGATTTAAAGTTGCCAAAGAAGTGCATCTATGCATTTTTGGAGGAGGAGATTGACCGCTACGCTCAGGAAGTAGGGGCGGATTGTGTTGGTGAGTTCGTTTCGGCCACCAAGACTTATCCAGTCTATGTCCTCAACTACAAGGGCGAGGAGATCTGTCTAGCCCAGGCGCCCGTGGGCTCTGCCCCAGCGGCCCAGTTTATGGATTGGTTGATTGGCTATGGTGTGGAGCAAATCATTTCCACTGGAACCTGTGGAGTCCTAGCCGATATAGAGGAAAATGCCTTTCTCGTCCCTGTTCGCGCTTTGCGAGATGAGGGGACCAGCTACCACTATGTAGCGCCTTCTCGTTATATGGAGATGCAGATTGAGGCTATCTCTGCCATTGAGCAAGTCTTGGAACAAAGAGGCATTCCTTACGAGGAGGTCATGACCTGGACGACAGATGGTTTTTATCGAGAGACGGCTGAAAAAGTTGCCTATCGCAAGGAAGAAGGCTGTGCTGTTGTGGAGATGGAGTGTTCTGCTCTTGCGGCAGTTGCCCAACTACGTGGGGTTGTCTGGGGGGAATTGCTCTTTACCGCAGATTCCTTGGCAGATCTGGACAACTACAACAGTCGTGACTGGGGCTCTGAAGCTTTTGATAAGGCACTCGAACTCTGTCTTGCCATTGTGCACCACATGTGAGTGTTCTGACTGTTTTTATGGTAAAATGTAGCTATGTTATTCAAATCTTTTTTGGAAAAAATCAAGACGACGCTGTCTCGGTTATCACCAGCCCGTCGCATCTTTTTAAGTTTTGCCTTAGTTATCTTCTTGGGCTCGCTCCTTTTAAGCCTTCCCTTTGTGCAAGCAACAACGTCACAAGCGACCTACTTTGATCATCTCTTTACAACGGTATCCATGGTCTGTGTTACAGGGCTCTTCACCCTGCCAGTGGCCTCTACTTATAATATATGGGGCCAGTTGATCTGTATGCTCTTAATCCAGATTGGTGGTTTGGGGCTCATGACCTTTATCGGAATCTTTTATATCCAAGGCAAGCAAAAGCTCAGTCTTCGTGGCCGTGAGACCATTCAAGAAAGTTTCAGTTATGGAGAAACTCAGTCCTTAAAGGACTTTATTCGCTCGATCTTTTTGACGACTTTTTTGGTGGAAGGGATTGGTGCCTTTCTCCTGAGTTTTCGCTTTATTCCTGAATTTGGCTGGGGACGAGGGGTGTTAACTTCTATCTTTTTGGCTGTTTCAGCCTTCTGTAATGCTGGATTTGATAATTTTGGAAGTACGAGTTTGGTAGCTTTTCAAACGGACCCCTTGATCAATCTAGTGATTGCAGGATTGATTATCACGGGTGGGCTAGGATTTATGGTCTGGTTTGACCTAGCGACCCAGTTTGGGAAAAAGAAAAAACGCCGCCTGCGTTTCCATACCAAGCTGGTTCTCTTTTTAACGGCGGGAATTTTACTCTTTGGAACCGTATCGACTTTATTCATCGAGTGGAATAATCCTGGAACGATTGGAAATCTTAGCGCCCCAGAGAAACTGCTGGTTAGTTTCTTCCAGACCGTTAGTATGAGAACGGCAGGTTTTGCTTCCATTGACTACACCCAGGCTCGACCAGTTACCTTGTTCATCTATATCCTACAGATGTTTCTAGGAGGGGCGCCTGGAGGGACAGCAGGGGGGCTCAAGATTACGACCTTCTTTGTCTTGTTGGTCTTCGCTCGTAGCGAACTATTGGGCTTGCCTCATGCCAATGTGGCTCGGAGGACCATTGAACCCCGAACCGTGCAAAAATCTTTCAGTGTCTTTATTATCTTCTTGCTAACATTCTTGCTGGGCTTGATCCTACTAGGGATAACAGCAGAGGGAAATCCGCGCTTTATCTACCTCATGTTTGAGACCATTTCAGCCCTTGCGACAGTTGGAGTGACGGCAAATTTAACACCAGAGCTAGGCAAGATAGCCCTCAGCATCGTTATGTTGCTGATGTTTATCGGCCGTATTGGTCCCTTGACACTACTGGTCAGTGTAGCAGAATACCAGCCAGACAAGAAAGATACGATTCACTATATGAAAGCAGATATCACTATCGGATAAGAAAGGAAGAACGATGTCAGATCGGACAATTGGAATTTTAGGCTTGGGAATTTTTGGGAGCAGTGTTTTGGCTGCCCTAGCCAAGCATGACATGAATATCATTGCTATTGATGACCACGAGGAACGCATTAATCAATTTGAACCTGTGCTGGCGCGTGGAGTTGTTGGAGATATTACCGATGAAGAGCTCTTGCTCTCAGCAGGAATTGATACCTGCGATACAGTTGTGGTGGCAACTGGGGAAAATTTAGAATCTAGTGTGCTTGCAGTTATGCATTGCAAGAGTCTAGGAGTACCAACTGTTATTGCTAAGGTTAAAAGCCATACAGCAAAAAAAGTCCTTGAAAAAATTGGCGCAGATTCAGTCATCTCACCAGAGTTTGAGATGGGTCGTTCGTTGGCACAGACTATTTTATTTAATAACAGCGTTGATGTTTTTCAGTTGGACAAAAATGTCTCGATAGTCGAAATGAAAATTCCAAGGTCGTGGGCAGGTAAGAGTCTAAGTGAACTTGATCTTCGAGGACAATACAATCTCAATATTCTTGGTTTTCGTGACTATGAAAATGCTCCCTTGGATGTTCAATTTGGGCCGGATGATCTATTGAAAGCCGATGGCTATATGATGGCAGTAATCAATAACCAATATTTGGATAATCTAGCACACCTTAATGATTAAAAGAGAAATGACCATTCTTTTTTCTAGTGACTATTGAGTCAATATAAGTATTTTATAAGAAGGATTTAAGAAAAATTTTAACTTTTTCTTAATCCTTTTTAATTTTAGGAGATTATACTAGAGTCATCAAAAAAAAGAAAACTCTAAGGAGAATCCTATGAAATTCAATCCAAATCAGAGATATACTCGTTGGTCTATTCGCCGTCTCAGTGTCGGTGTTGCTTCAGTTGTTGTGGCTAGTGGTTTCTTTGTCCTAGTCGGTCAACCAAGTTCTGCACGTGCTGATGTCGTTAATCCGACTCCTGCCCAAGTCGTGTCAAACGACGCCTCAGTGAGTGAAAAGGGCGACCTATCAGCAGAGGTTCTAAATAAAGCAGTCGATGTAGATCTTTCTTCAGAACAGTCTATTCCAACACCTCAAGCAAGTGTGGATACTACAAGCTCTTCAGAAAAAGCGGACGCAACTGCTAAAGATCCGGAAGTAGCGCCAAAAGAAGAAGTGCAAGCACAACCTGACTCTAAGAAACAAACAGAAGATGCAGTTAAACCTGTGGAAGGTTCTGAGTCTACAGTTTCTGGACAAGACCGTGAAGCTAGTGAAGCGCAACCAGCGACTACTCCAGCTGAAGTGCAAAAGGGTGTGGCCGACAACACCAAAGACACAGTAGATGTTCCAGCTAGCTACCTTGACAAAGCTAATTTCCCAGGACCATTTACAGCTGGTGTCAACCAAGTTATTCCATATGAATTCTTCGCTGGTGACGGCATGTTGACTCGCCTTATCTTGAAAGCATCCGATAAGGCCCCATGGTCAGACAACGGAACAGCTAAAAATCCTGCCCTCCCACCAGTAGAGAAACTGGGCAAAGGCCTTTACTTCTACGAAGTAGACTTGGCTGGCACCCAAGGTAAATCAGATAAAGAGCTTCTTGATTTCTTGAAACAAAACGGCACTCAAAGCTATAAAGCTACTATCAAGGTGTACGGTGCAAAAGACAGCAAGCCTGACTTAACTAATCTGGTAGCGACTAAAGATTTGGATGTTAACTTGAATGGTTTGACCACTCCAGCTGAAGTGCAAAAGGGTGTGGCCGACAACACCAAAGACACAGTAGATGTTCCAGCTAGCTACCTTGACAAAGCTAATTTCCCAGGACCATTTACAGCCGGTGTCAACCAAGTTATACCATACGAAGCTTTTGGTGGAGATGGAATGCTGACCCGCCTTATCTTGAAAGCCTCTGACAAGGCCCCTTGGTCAGACAATGGAATGGATAAAAATCCTGCTTTATTGCCACTTGAAGGCTTGGCTAAAGGCCAATATTTCTACGAAGTAGACTTGGCAGGTACTCAAGGTAAATCAGATAAAGAGCTGCTTGACTTCTTGAAACAAAATGGTACTCAAAGTTATAAAGCTACTATTAAAGTGTACGGTGTGAAAGATGGTAAGGCTGACTTGAGCAATCTGGTAGCGACTAAAGATTTGACTGTTAATTTGAATGGTTTGACCACACCAAATCAGGTTAAAGAGTCTGTTGTTAACAATGTCAAAGACATGATTGATGTTCCAGCTAGCTACCTTGATAAGGCTAAGGTTCCTGGACCTTTCTTGGCCGGTGTCAACCAAGTTATTCCATACGAAGCTTTTGGTGGAGATGGAATGTTGACCCGCCTCTTGTTAAAAGCTTCCGACAAGGCCCCTTGGTCAGACAACGGAACAGCTAAAAATCCTGCTCTCCCACCAGTAGAGAAATTGGGCAAAGGCCTTTACTTCTATGAAGTGGATTTGGCTGGCACTCAAGGAAAATCTGACAAGGAACTACTTGACCTTTTGAAACAAAACGGCACTCAAAGCTATAAAGCTACTATCAAGGTGTACGGTGCGAAAGACGGCAAGCCTGACTTAACTAACCTCATAGCGACTAAAGATTTGACTGTTAATTTGAATGGCTTGACCACACCAAATCAGGTCAAAGAGTCTGTTGTTAACAATGTCAAAGACATGATTGATGTTCCAGCTAGCTACCTTGATAAGGCTAAGGTTCCTGGACCTTTCTTGGCCGGTGTCAACCAAGTTATTCCATACGAAGCTTTTGGTGGAGATGGTATGTTGACTCGCCTCTTGTTAAAAGCCTCAGACAAAGCTCCATGGTCTGACAATGGAACAGCGAAGAACCCAGCGCTATTGCCACTTGAAGGCTTGGCTAAAGGTCAATATTTCTACGAAGTGGATTTGAATGGCAATACGGTTGGCAAAGATGGTCAGGCCTTGCTGGATCAACTTCGAGCTAACGGAACACATACATATCTAGCTACTGTTAAAGTCTATGGCTCTAAAGATGGCAAACCTGATTTGACCAATCTGATTGCTACTCGTCAAGTAACGATTCAGCTTCGTGGAAAAGAAATGGCGACAATACCATCTCAACAAGATCAGATGAATACGAAGCCTTCTGAAACAGGCTCTACAGGTACGACTGAGGGTATGATGGGTACAAATCACCATATGTCAGATATGAAAGTAGATCAACCAGCTTCTAGCCCAATGGCTAATATGATGAAAAAAGATGATAAAGCGATGTTACCAAATACTGGGGAAGCTAAAACAGCTACAGCTGGGCTTGGTATCTTTGGTCTAGCCTTGGCAGGTCTTGTTGGACTTTTGGGTTTGACAAGCAAACGAGAAGATTAAGATTCAAATCACTTAAACATTAGAGAAAATAGTGTTATACTAAAGCAAGTATAACACTGTTTTTATCGAAGGAGTGTCAGATGAAAAAGACAATTTTGCTGGTTGATGATGAAATAGATATTCTAGATATTCAAAACCGTTATCTTATACAGGCAGGTTACGATGTTTTGGTCGCCCATGATGGTAAGGAGGGATTAGAGCTTTTCAGAAAAAAATCTATCGACCTCATTATCACAGATATCATGATGCCCAATATGGACGGGTATGATTTTATCAGTGAAGTTCAGTATATCGCTCCGGATCAACCCTTCCTCTTTACAACTGCTAAGACAAGCGAACAGGATAAGATTTATGGATTGAGTTTGGGGGCAGATGATTTTATAGTCAAACCCTTTAGCCCACGCGAATTGGTTTTAAGAGTGAATAATATCTTGCGTCGCCTTAGCCGTGGAGGAGAGACCGAACAGATCGAGTTTGGTGACTTGGTAATCAACCATGTGACTCATGAGGTTCGCATTGGGGAGCAACCTTTGGAATTGACAGTAAAATCCTTTGAACTTCTATGGATATTAGCCAGCAATCCCGAGAGAGTCTTTTCAAAGACGGAACTTTACGAGAAGGTATGGCAAGAGGACTATGTAGATGATACCAATACACTCAATGTTCATATCCATGCTTTGAGGCAAGAGTTGACCAAGTATACAAATTCAAATGCTCCTGCTATCAAAACTGTCTGGGGTTTGGGTTATAAGATGGAAAGACCAAGAGGTAGAAAATGAAATTAAAAAACTATATTTTAGTGGGGTATCTAGTGTCGACTCTACTAACGATTTTGGTCGTTTTCTGGGCAGTCCAACGAATGTTGATTGAGAAAAGTGAAGTTTACTTTCTCGTTGGAATGACCTTGATTGCTAGTTTCATTGGCGCTGCAGTGAGCATCTTTCTTTTGTCGCCTGTGTTCTCTTCTCTGAAACATTTGAAAAAACAAGCTCAGGATATAGCAAGCAAGGATTTCAGCACAGAAATCGAAACCAAAGGACCATTAGAATTTCAAGAGCTGGGCCAGGCTTTTAATGACATGTCTCACAATTTGCAAGCTACCTTTCAATCACTTGATGAGAGCGAGCAAGAAAAGAGAATGATGATTGCGCAGCTCTCTCACGATATTAAAACTCCCATTACCTCCATTCAGGTTACTGTGGAGGGAATTCTAGATGGAGTGATCAAGGAAGAGGAGCGGCTCCACTACTTAACCACGATTGGTCGGCAAACCGAGCGTCTAAACAAGCTAGTGGAGGAATTGGATGTTCTGACTCTTAACACCCAACCTCAAGATACTGCTGATGAAGAAGTCGAAGAGGTCTTTTTAGATCAGCTGTTGATTGAGTCAATGAGTGAATTTCAACTCCAGATTGAACAAGAGGAGCGAGATGTTTACATTCAAGTATCACCTGAGTCGGCGAAAATCAAGAGCCATTCTGACAAACTTTCTCGCATTCTGGTCAATTTGTTAAACAATGCCTTTAAATATTCAGAACCAGGAACCAGAATCGAGGTTCTTGCCCAATTAACAGAACAAGAGCTGAGAATCAGTGTGAAAGACGAGGGTCAGGGAATCCTTCCTGAGGATTTGGAAAAGATCTTTAAACGACTTTATCGTGTAGAAACTTCGCGCAATATGAAGACAGGTGGACATGGATTAGGACTTGCGATTGCACGCGAACTAGCCCATCAGCTTGGTGGCGAAATCACAGCAGAAAGTCAATATGGCTTAGGAAGCAAATTTACATTCAGCCTCAATTTGAAATAAAGCTGTAAAATCCCTTTACATATCTAGCTTTTCATGGTATAATAGCCTTTGTGTGAAATAGCAGCAGGAAAGCATGAAGCTCGTCAACAGGTGTCTTATGACAAGTAACCTTGGCTGTTTAGGCGAAGGGCATCTGCACGAATCAGGGCTTTCTAAGTGACTATTTCCGCCAAATATTATTTATATCAGGAGGACATACATATGTCACGTTATACAGGACCATCTTGGAAACAAGCTCGTCGCCTTGGCCTTTCACTTACAGGTACAGGTAAAGAATTGGCACGTCGTAACTACGTACCAGGACAACACGGACCAAACAACCGTTCTAAATTGTCAGAATACGGTTTGCAATTGGCTGAAAAACAAAAACTTCGTTTCACTTACGGTGTAGGTGAAAAACAATTCCGTAACTTGTTCGTACAAGCTACAAAAATCAAAGGCGGAATCCTAGGTTTCAACTTCATGCTTCTTTTGGAACGTCGTTTGGATAACGTTGTTTACCGTCTTGGTCTTGCGACTACTCGTCGTCAAGCTCGTCAATTCGTAAACCACGGTCACATCCTTGTTGACGGAAAACGCGTTGATATCCCATCATACCGTGTAACTCCAGGTCAAGTAATCTCAGTTCGTGAAAAATCATTGAAAGTTCCAGCAATCCTTGAAGCAGTAGAAGCTACTCTTGGACGTCCAGCATTCGTATCATTCGATGCTGAAAAATTGGAAGGTTCATTGACTCGCTTGCCAGAACGCGACGAAATCAACCCAGAAATCAACGAAGCACTTGTCGTTGAATTCTACAACAAAATGCTTTAAGATAAGACTTTATATTGTAAGAAGCCTACAAGAGTGGGCTTTTTGCTTTGTCTTAAAATGTTGATTTCTGGGTTTGTTCAGTTATTTGTTCAGTTATAAACTTTTTAGTGCAGTTTCATAGAATGAGACTGCTTTTTTTGCGTTCTCTTTTGAGAGGTGACTGTATATATCCATGGTCATAGATAATTGGGAATGTCCTAAACGGTGCTGAAGTTCCTTGTAGGGTATTCCAGAGTTAAGCAATAAACTAGCGTGTGTATGTCTGAAGCCATGAAAACCTATATTAGTGACGTTTGCCCGTTTAAAGTGGGTTCTTAACCTAGTATGTAAGGTTCGATTATTGGGGTACTCATTTATGAAGTCAGAAAAGACTACAGTTTCAGAGCGCCCAAGTTGCCAAGCTTCTTGTACTTGTCTATGTTTGTACTGCTTCAGCATACTAACAGTCGCTTGATCTATATCGATATCACGATAGCTAGATTTTGATTTAGGACTATTGAGTTCTTGATTATAGTTTAGTGTTTTTGTGATATGCACAATGGCATTATCTAGGTCAATATCAGACCAGGACAAGGCTAAAGCTTCATTGATACGACAACCAGTAGCAAGCAAAAACTTATAAAGTGTAATCTCATAATAATAGCGATACCTACTTACATCCAGAGTATCTAAGTATTGAAGAAATCTTTTTAAGTCTTCATTATCAAAATGCTTTACTTTTTCTCGCTTTTCTTTTTGTGTGTTGCGAGGTAATATTACCTCACGAGCAGGATTAAACGGTATAGCTTGCATAACTACACCATACTGCAAAATACGCTTATTTAAAGCGTGTAAGCTATCGTAGTATAAAAAAGCACCTTCTTCCCCTTTATTGGTTTTGTCAGCAAGTTTATTGACTACATTTTGAATAAGTGGAGTAGTTAGTTTATCCAACTTATAAGAGCCAAATAAAGGTAAGATATGGTTATCTAGCAGTCTTCTAACGTTTAATTGTGTGTTAGGTTTTACTGTATGCTTGTAACTTTCCCACCATAAGGAAGCTAATTCCTTGTAAGTAGTAATATTTGCAGCCTGGAATCTAGTAGATCCATTTTGTAAAAAAGCAATTTCAGCTTCTTTTGTCTTTTGCTTAACTTCTTTTTTTGTCCTTCCTGTTATGCTTGTCTTTACATCTTTTCCAGTGACTTTATCAACACCAAGATAGACATTAGCACGATATACTATTGAACCGTCTTTTTTTGTGATTTGTTTTATTTGCATAGTATTCCTTTCCATCAGCAGGCAAGCAATTAGAAAAGGTTTTGAGTTTATACTATGCTAGGAGCTACGAGAACTCCTCTATTTTCGATTTTAAGAGGACTATCAGTAAAATAACCAGATAGGAAAATAAAGCGATTATGGAGCTTATAAAGGATATTAATTAGATAATCTTCTCAAATACCATTGTAGCCTGGATACGGTCACCACCACCCAGTCCTTTACTTCCACCATTGGCGGTTGTGATGGTATGCAGGCGATAACCTTTTGAAGCTTGTTTATTGATAACATCTTCTAATTCTGTAAGGTTTCCTGATCCAGTGCCGAAAAACTTTTCTTTCAAAGTTACCTGAAGGACAACGTAGTGTAGTCCATTTACTCCAGATGCAGTAGAAAAACTACCTTCTTGTTTTACAGTGTCAAAAAATCCCATGGGGCTTACTCCTTTTATTATGTTAGTAATTGATAAAACTTAGTCAATGATTTTTTTGTATTGTTCGAATTGTTCTTCTATTGCATCTTCCTTGTAAAGTATATTAGATATTTTAATTAATCCTTCAGTTGGCATATAATTTAACTTTACAGAGTACATAGATTTAAGCTTTTCTACATCTGTTTCTGTGTACCTGTAATCGGAATTCAGTTCAGATAAATCTTGTAATTGATAAAAAATCATTTCTATTTGTTTATCAGATAAAACGATATCACTTAGTGTAATAAAGTCTAAAAATCTAACAAATGCTTCTTTGTTCATCCTCTCCATAACATTGTTATGGAAATTGATTTCATCTTCCGTAACATCATCAATATTGAACCCTAAAAGATATCCAACACTGACTCCGAATATATCCGCTAGTTGCTGGGCTTTTTCGGGTTTTATCTGGCTTTCTCCGTTTTCCCAACTTTGCAATGTTCTTAGAGGTATACCATTATCTTTAGCAAAAGCTACTTGCGTAATTTTATCTCGTTTTCTCAATTCCTTTAATCTATTCATTTATATCAACACCTTTCAAAGAGTATTATATCACGTTTTCAAAATCTAAACGCAAAAAAATCGCATATTTTTTAAAAAAATGATTGACAACGCAAAAAATAAGCGGTATAATTCAAAATGTAACGCAGATATCTTGCGTTATAATTCGACACTTTTCAAATTATTCAACTGATATTTTCCAATAAAGGAGGTTTAGTACTATGAAAAATAACATGAGATTGTTATTAGCCAAGCAACGTAAGAAAACCGCTGATGTTGCAGAGGCTACAGGAATTTCAAAAAGCACTTTAACGGCTTTGTACTATGAACGTGCAAAGAATCCAAGTATTGATACGTTAAAAAAAGTATCTAGTTACTTGGGCGTTACACTGGATGAATTTCTAGATACGAAAGAATAGAAAGGAGCGAACCAATCACGATTTTAGTTTATATTTACAGACTTCTTGCATGGTGCTTTACCACTGGGGATTGATAAACGGTTCTAGCTAAATATTTGCTAGAGTGATTTGCTTGCTACCTATGGCAGTATCAAGGGTTTGTAGGGGTTTATTCTCTCCTAAATTTTCCCTACCTCAATGATTTACTTTGGTACTGTTTTAGGTGGCAAGCACGAGCAACAAGAAGAAAGGAGCGAACCAATGGAATTGGTTTATATAGACGGCAAGAAAGAGCCGTATACTACGAGCGAGATTATCGCTGAATGTGCTGAAGTACAGCACCATACTATTACACGCTTAGTCAGAGACAATAAAGCTGATTTTGAAGCGTTGGGAATACTTGGATTTAAAATCCATAAATTAGATAAGAGAGGGCAACCGAAAAAAATCTATCTTCTGAATGAGCAACAGGCAACCTTGCTGATTACTTATCTGAAGAATACCGAACCAGTACGGCAATTCAAAATGAACCTAGTCAAAGCCTTCTTTGAAATGCGTGATGAACTTTCTAAACGCTATCTTCAAAGAGAACTGGAAAAGCCAAAGCGTAAAAGCTTAACCGAAGCTATCCAAGCATGGGAGAAAGCACCTAAGCACGCCTATAGTACCCTTACAAACTTACTACTAAAGGGAGTGACAGGGAAGAATAAAGCGCAACTCATGAAGGAGCGAGAAAGTAAGAACGGCATTGATGGCTTGACAAGTGTAGAGCTGACAAACTACCAACGTTTGGAAGATATGGCAATAGCTATGATTAACTTGAATAGGGGGTATTCAGAAATTAAGGAATTAATTTTTAAAGTATAGGAGTATAGAAAATGGGAAATGATTTTAAGACAGTTACAAATACCAAGGGGTTAGAAATTCCTAAGTATCCCAAGGATTTTAAAAAGCTAGTTGAGAAAGACAGACAACTAGCCGAATATCTTTGTATGAACTACGAGAACTTGGACAGTGAAGACCTGGGCGTATTTCTTGAAACAGTAGAACAGGGAATTAGTTGGATTCTAGATCTTATCGAAAGTAAAGACTTGCTTTATAAACCAAAGTCAGGTAGTAATCATGCAAAAAGAAAATAAAAAAATCACTTGCTCAAATTTTAGACGAGGCGAGCAAGCGACAAGATTAAGGATATAGAAATTTTTTCTATGCTCTGATTATAGCAAAAAATATCTATTCTATCAAATACCTAAAAAAACCGAAGAGCAGGCAAGCAATTAGAAAAGGTTTTGAAAATCAAGTGCTGACAGGGTGATTCTAAGACCTTGTTTAGCTGAAAGATGGGTAATTACTCACGAAACACCGCTACAAGCGTTCGCCAACTTGGGGCAATCGCCCAGCGTTTGGAGTGGTGAAGCATACCATATAGAAAACAGGCAAGAAAAAGGACAAGGAAAGGCTAATGGAGAAAAATATGACTCTAGATCTAGATAACATGACACAATCAGAATTTGACAACCGAATTACTGAAATCAAGGATAGAAATCCGAACCTCTTTCAGTTCATCATTGACTTTTTAGATGATAAAGTAACTCCAGAAGAGGTGTACGACTTTCTAAAGATGGAGCGAAACTATCAAGTAAATTATATCAAGAATTACAAAGCGAGGGCATAGCATGAATGAATTAGATTTGACCAATATACAATCGGTAATCTTTACGGTGGTACTGATTGGCTTACTGCTTTATCTAAATCACCGAGACCGCAAAAAAAGCGCTCAAATCGAGCGAGAAAGTACACAGACGATTGAAAACAACTAGCGAGGATTTAAGCCCTGATTATGGGCGATATATTCAGCTTGGAATGGTCAGTAAAGGGGGCTAAGTATGTTTAGTTTGAGTAAAGAAAGCGAACATGATTTAACTAATAGAATAAGCACGGTTATAGAAAACTATCTAGCAGTTCGAGAACAACCTAAACCAAGACTAACTGGTTTAATATCAGCACAAGAAGCTATGGACGAGTTAGATATAAAATACAAAACTTTGCAAAAGTGGGAAGGTGCAGGACTAAGACGTTACCAACCACCACTAGAAGATACTAGAAAAGTCTATTACAAAGTTACGGATATTTTGAAGTTCCTGGGGGTAGATGATGGCAAAGACTAAAATATATTTTTGGTTAAAAGTTGATAAGAAGTTTTTTGATAACCTTTTTATTAAGCGACTTAAAAATATACCTGGTGGCTACACTATGACAGTGATTTATATCCGCCTTATGTTGGAAAGTTTAGAAGATGATTGTATTTTGTACTATGAAGGATATTTTGATAGTTTGGTACAGGAATTAGCTTTAAAACTGGATGTTTCTGAAGATGATATAAATATGACAGTTGCGTATTTTACAAAATGCGGACTAATTCAGATAGACGATGATGGCCATGCCACATTATCGCAAGCAAAAGCCATGGTTGAGAGTGAAACAAACTGGGCGAAATATAAGCGAGACCAAAGAAAAAATAGTCAAGATATACCAAAATTGGAGAATGTCCAAAATAAAAAGACTATTTCCAACTCATGTCCAACAGAGATAGATAAAGAGTCAGATAAAGATAAAGAGTTATATAAAGAATATATATTGTCAGGTAAACCTGACTTTACTTTCCCAAATTGGTTAACTCCGAGAATGATCGAGGAAATAACTAAAGGACATCCTGAGAAGTATTTAATAAGAATCCCTCTAGCTTATCTGAATCATACAGTAGGGAAAAATTATAAATATTTGGACAAAAATTTGAAGCCGATAATAGCACGATTCAAAGAAGGCTATACACTTGAAGATTTTAAACAGGTGATAGATATTAAAACGGCAGAATGGAAGGATAGCCCTGAATTTTCTAAATATCTGAGACCAGAAACACTTTTCGGAACTAAGTTTGACGGTTATTTGAATCAAAAGCCTAAAACCATAAAAGGGAAGTTTGAAGATAACTTCCCAGACCTACCATTTTAGGAGTTGCAAAGATGAAGGAACAATTTAAAGAATTTAATAACAGAAAGATATCGGATAAAGTTTGCGATATTCACCAGGTAAATTATTGGGAAATTTCTGTACCAGTGTTAGGGAGTTCAGAAAGAAAACTACAAGCATTTTGCCCGGAGTGTGTGAAGGGAGAGATTAAACAAAAAGAGAAAGACCTATTGCAGCAGTTCGAGGACAGGCAAGCTTACTTTAAAACTTATGATGTCTTAATGCGTGATAGCACGATTCCTAACGAGTTGAAGGGGGCAACGTTTGATAATTTCTTTATTAAGACGACAGAGGAACGTCAGATGTTAGAGTTTGTAAAGGGGCAAGTCCAGAAGTACCTTGCAGGTATGACTGGAAATACTTTAATCAGTGGTAGCACAGGAATAGGAAAAAGTCATTTATCGCTTGCCTTGGCTAAAGAAATCAATGAGAGTTTCAGGGAGAAGCACGAGCCTAAGAGTGTCTTGTTTGTCAGCTTAACCGAGATTATCAAACAGATAAAAGAAGGCTGGGCTTATGGAAGAAATGCAAACTTAACAGAGTATGAGGCGGTTAAAAAGTTAGTTGATGTAGATTTTCTAATCATCGATGACCTGGGGGCAAAAAATGGGACAATCTCTCCTAAGAGCGATTGGGAACAGGATTTCTTGTTTGATATTATCAATAATCGAGAAACTACGATTTTCAACACGAATCTAGATAGCAGTGAACTGCGAACGGTTTACAATGCTAGAAACTCAAGTAGGATTTTGAAAGGTTTAGAAGGGAACACTTTCAAGGCTTTTACGATTAAAGATAAGAGATACACTATAAACACAGTGAGGGGAGAATATCAATGAATGATGATAAAATGCGATTTGCAACAGAAAAAGGCTTTGTTGTCTACGAAAAATGTGGTATAATAGAGATAGAAAAAGTTCCAAGTTTTGGAGAAATTACTTTATTCTATTCAGATGGGAAATTTACCCATCTAGTCAAAAAAGAAACTAAAAAATAAGTCTATTGAGAACAACTCAGGGACATACCGTAAAGCATCTAATGCTAGAGGTATGTCCCTTTTTGTTTGCATAGAAAGGGGGTGAGGGTGATGTCAGGAGATACTTCTTTAGGGTATGTAGTAGCCAATAAGTTTTCTATGGATCCAGATAAAAGACAGAAAATCTTTTCTCAGTGTAAAAAAGAAGATGATAGCTTAGAACAACGGAAACAAGAAATACTAGAAAAATATGCTAACAAACAAGACAAATCAAAATCTAGAAAAAATGATTCTAAAGGCTCGGAGAGTCATAAAAGAAAAGCTAAGAGCTAAGAATTTTAGAAAAAATTATAAACAAAAATCAGATATTAAAAGATGAAGGAGCAAAAAATGACAACTAACTTAGCTAAACAAAAAGAAAATCTAGAAGCTTATATCCGAAGTACAGGTTATAACACTAGAGGGATGAACGTAGAAAATAATCATGTACTCATTGAAAAACCAATCCTTGATAGTTACGAAGATGAACATCAACGTAAAGAACTGGTTGATCTAGTAAATGTTATTGAGACTCGCACCCGTGGTGGAAAGTATGAAGTAACTGACTTTGAATCTGATTCATTACAAGAAGTTAGCGAAAATTCGGTTGAGAGAACAGAAGCAGATAAAAAGAAAACTATCAGCGTTGATTACTTAGTTAAATTATTCAGTGGAAAACTTGATTTTTCACAGGAACAATTAGATGATGGTCAATATAATTTAACGGATTTTCTTGGTAAGAAGATTATTAAATTAAAACGTAGAACACGAAATAGAGAGATTGGGAAAATTCTCCAAACTGCGAAAGTGCAGACTGCTACAAGTATGGACGACTTGAAATCTATTGTTTCTTTAATAAATCCAGAGCGCAATGTATCTATGGTTGTTAGTCAATCACTATTTAGTGTCTTAGAAAAAATGAAAGACACTTCAGGAAATTATCTTCTTAAAGTTGATAAAGAGACAGGAACAAGTGAAACATTCTTTGTAGATAACTTTTTAATTGTAGATGATACAACATTAGGGAATAAAGGTGACAAAAAAGGCTTTATCGGAGATCTAGAAAACTTTGTTACTTTGTTTGATCGCAAGAAAGATACACTTAGTTGGGCAAATGCGAATGACTATTTTGGGAAACGGTTGATTTTACATACCCGATTTGATGTAAAAAAAGTTGAAGAAGATTGTGGTTGTCTTATTCAATGGAACTAGGAGAAAGAAATGGATATTAATCAAGTATTTGAAACACTGGATGATCTAGATAATAAAAAAAGTAAGATTAATTCAGCACGAAAACAGTTAAGCGAAAAAAGAAAAAGCCTTTTAGGCAATCAAACAGTTTCATTTGAGAATATAGATAATTTTTTATCTAACAACTTAGAGTCTTTGGAACAGCTTGAAAAGATGGAAAAAGCTATTAATTCTCTTCAGGAAAAATATAATAGTGATTTTTCAGAAGCTAAAGCAGTCATCTTTGAATACATTTTTAAAGAAACTAAGCAACGGATGGAAACTAAGAAGATCTATAAACAATACCGAAAGAAACTTAGACGAATTCTGGACGCATATGATGAAATTCAAGAACTAAAGAAGGATGTAGAAGAAATCCATACAGGTGTAGTCAGGGAAATAAGTCAGAAACATTCTCTATCGCTATATCGAACGGAAGTAAGTCCGCTTACTGTCCTACCATTCTTAAACCCTGATATTAGCGGGTGGATGGATTTTTTTAAGGAATATCGGGACATTAAAGAGTATTTAGAAAAATAGGGAACAAATTAAGTAAGGCTAGTGATATATGGCTGAAACAGAAGAGATATCGCTAGTCCTACTTTTATGCTTTACTAAGTTTCACATAACAAAGTAAGCATAAACTGAAAAGAAGTAATAGCTTGAAAGCAAGGTATATCAGGGGTTTACAGAATGGAGTGAGTTTCACAGAATGTAAGATATGAGAAACTGAGGGGATAAATTAAAGAAATTTCCCTTGAACTTGTCATATTGAAGAGTTGTCAAACTTAAAACAATGATACCTGGTAAGTGGAGTGTTGGAAGGCTTTTAGCGCTTTTTGTCAGTTTGACAGAATTTACAATTTGACAAATTGAAAGATAAAAAAATTTTTAAATTTAAGTGGAGGTACTTGCCTATGTACGAGTTGAGTAACAGAGACCTGGACGGGATAGATATTGAGTTAGGACGATATAGAACACTTGCTAATAAAATTTATTTGAGAAGACAGGAACTGATACATAATAAGAAACATAGCACTGAAGATTATACTGGTGGGAAAGGCAAGACAGTATCTAGTCCTACTGAAGCGACAATCATTAGAATTGAAGAAGACCAAACGCTAAAATATTTAGAAGGTTTCAAACTAGTTGTAGATACCTTGATGGAAAACTTAATTGAAAGTGATCTAGTAATTTTTAAAATGAGATATTTAGAAGCTGGTGCGACTTGGGAAGACGTGGCAGAGAAACTAAATAAAACTACTCGTTATATAAATAGCCGTAGAAAGGTAATCGCTAAAAGATTTGTGGAATTGAAAGGATATTGACTCCCCCCACCTTTTAAAAAATCTTTCTGCCCAGTAGGGTACCGGTGAAGGGAACTTTTTCCAAGTCGGAGCACTTCAGACAAAAAGGGGGTAAAAACTGGCCGATTTACCAGAAAAATGATTAGTTTTGAAGGGTAAGATACATACGGTAGAGGAGAAATAGATAAAACTTGATTTATTGCAGGAAGATAGTAAAAGAGCTATAATAAAGTGGAGTACAAAGGATTATACTTTTAAAAAAAGGAGACTGTATTCATGGCAAAAAATGATTATTGGGTAATTGTTTATAAAATTCTTAGTTATTATTTTCAGAAAATGAAGCATGGAGAGCCAGCCGATGAAAATGAAATAAACGCTTCAGCTCTAGAAATCCCCTATCTTTACTTAATGGATGTCTATCGTAATTTATTTGATGATGGATTTTTGACAGGTACTTGTGTAACTGGAGACATGTCTGGAAATGTGTATATTGAGAATTTGTCTCTTGTTAGAATTACAACTAAAGGTATTGAATATTTGGAGGACAACTCTAAAATGAAACAGGCTTATAAAATTTTGAAAGAAATAAAAGATTGGATACCTGGAATGTAGCACTTAGATTATTCTAAGTGCTTTTTATTATCAACTGAAAATTAACAAAAAATTATAATGTTAAATGATAGTTTTGTTGAAGAAAAAATTTAAAAAAGATATAATGAAAAAGAGAAATAATTATATCTTTTTTAAAAATTAGAAATATAAAAGGAGAATTAAGATGGAACTTGCAAGAGTTATTCGCATAATTGATGATTTTACAATTATGATTGACAAAGGTTATGAAACTGCTGATATAAAAGAAGGTACCGAGATAATTGTTTTTGAACCTGGTCCAGAAATAAAAGATTTGGAAGGCAATAGTTTGGGGAGATATGATTTCACTAAAGCTAAGTTAATAACCACTGAAGTTTTTCAAAAATTTTCAATTGCCCAAAATATTGAGGAGACATCTCCATTCTCTGTTAATGACTTTTTATCAGGTGGGAAAACTAAGCTATTAATTAATGTCGATGAAGAAGAAATTGAACCCTTAGCCCCTAAAGATATCCAAGTAAAAAAAGGTGATCTAGTAAGAATTGAAGATTTTTAACTTGACACAGAGATAAAATAATGTTACGATAAGAGTGAATTGAATGGCTACGGATGTGGCTAGGAAACTACCTCTTATCATTATGATAGGAGGTTTTCTTTTGTGACTGATAAACCCAGCATAACATATTCCCAGCAGTTAGATAGAATGAGAAGAAAGGGAATACTTATTGAAAATGATAAGCTAGCAATGGAAGTTCTTCAAAGTATATCATACTATGGAATAGTAAATGGTTATAAAGATATTTTTGGAGTATATTTCGATGAAGATTTTCAAATAGAAAGATTTAAAGAAGAAGTACAATTCTCGTCTATTCATAGTATTTTCCTTCTGGATCAAGCATTGAATAACTTATTGTTTAAGTATATTATATACATTGAAAAATCATTAAAAACGAAATTATCTTATAAGATTGCTCATAAGTATACTACAGAATTTGATTCATATTTAGATTATACAAAATATAGATCTAATGGAAGCTTAGATAGAAAATCTGAAATTCAAAACATAAGAAATCAAATTGAAAACAACAAAAACAGCGCTTCAATTCAGCATTATCGGGAGAGACATGATACAATCCCTCCTTGGGTTGCAACCAGCGGCATATATTTTGGGACTGCAATTAATTGGTATAAAATCTGTCAGGATGATATAAAAGAATACATAGCAAATCAATTTTTTGTAAGTTTTTCAATTGATGATGAAAGCGCAAAAGAGATGCTTGTTTCTATGTTATCTCTTTTACAAGAATACCGAAACAATATTGCACATGGGAATAGAACATTTTTATCTAATGTCACTAGTGAATTAACTAAGGATATATTGCTATCATTGTTCCCAGAGGGAGTATTAACTGAAAGAGAATACCACAAAGGTATTGGGCAAAAAGATTTATTTGCGGTAATATTATCAATTGCGGTTTTGATAAATGATCCATTAGTATTTCGCCAATATATTTATGATTTCGGTACAATGTTTAGAAATAAAGATTTTAACCCTAATTTAAAATATTCCCCTAGAGGGAATTTATACGAAACATTAAATATTCCAGAAGATTTCTTAGATAGAATAGCAATAGTATATAATCTAAAATTTAAAAATTAAAGCGACTATTTTATTAGTTGCTTTTTTATTTTTACGAATAATAAGGTTAGAGGAAGAAAATGAACAATTTAAATATTGATCTTAGTGTAAACGTGACTTATAGTGTACCAATACTCAAGAATGAATACACAGTTAAGTTATTGCTCCTATTAGATTTTAAAGTAGAGGATAAAGACTTGCTAGATTATTTGGTACCAACCTGGAAGTATCGTGATCTAGTACTTCATGTGGCACAAATGCATAAAATGGAAAAACAGTGGAAGATATGATATAATTGTTTCCTATTATGTAGACATGAAAAAGGCACAAAAAAGTAAGTATTAAATTGCTGAAAAATAGTAGTGGTGAGGTAATATGATAAAAAACAGATATTATCACACAACAACGGATAATCCTCAAATACTTCGTTTATTTGGTGGTGTTATGCAAGTTTTTGATATCGAAAAAAAGTGGATTGATAGTATTGATTGGTTTAATAAAATCTATTTCAATGACTTCACGGATTTTGAAGAAATTTCAGAAAGCGAGGCATTCGCTTATATTGAAAAGCTGAAACACAAAAATTGATATAGCACGTTTCGTTGTTAAAATCTTACGTAGAGTAACATAAAAAGCACGTTTTAAAACGTGCTAGCTTCTTGCCTGCTGAACTCATTAAAAAAGTAGAGTTTTATGTTCAGTGATTTGTGGAGTAAGGAAGAAACTCCAAAACATTCAAACGAAAAGCGAAAACTCCAAAAACCCTGTTATCCAACATTAAGAAGTAATAAAGATACTTGCTGGATATTTAAAAAAGCGATACAACAAGATGCTTTAATTTTAAGAAATATCTTACAGAAAGCCTACAACAGTGGGCTTTTTGCTTTGTCTTAAAAGGTTGATTTCTGGGTTTGCTTAGATATTTGCTAGATTGATTTCATTGCTGCTTCAAAGAATGAGACGGCTTTTTTTGCGTTCTCTTTTGAGAGGTAAAAAGAAGCGTGACCCTCCCACAGCTATAGAGCTTTTAGGCGGGAAAACCACACTTCTTTCTTGAATTAATTTTACATCATTTTGACTTAAAAAACAAATAGAGGCGTCCCACCTCCTACCGCAGAAAGATCTGTTTCAAGGGGAGATGGAAAACCTCTATTCGTTAATTTAATTATAGCCTAAAAAACTTTTAAATACAAGGCTATTGAGATAGTAAGGGGGAAAAAAGAAGTAACCATCATTCCGACCACATAGTAGACAGGGGGGAACAAGATTACTTCCTTTATTTACTTAAGTATACAACATTTTTACAAGAAAGCAAAGTAGCAGGTTAGTCTAATGGGGTGCTTGTTGTACTTTAGCAAGTAAGGTGTGCTATAATGCTTTTAACAGGAACTAAAAGCCATTAGTAAATAACTAATATTGGGTCATATTGTTCCGATGTTAGAGAGAAGGAACTTAATGAAATTATGGGAATATGTTGATAAAAATGTTCGCCTTATTTTAGAAGATGGGACCTCCATCAAGGGTAGGGTGGTTGATTGGTTTGACGGTTATGATTTAGATGGTCCTGACGAAATAGTTATAGGTGATCGCTCATATCCTGAAGATATTATCAAGAAAATCAAAATTATTAGTGCTTAGTTCAACCTAGGCGATTTTATCGACTAACTATAAAAAGTATAAGAACTATCGAAAAAATAGCAGAGAGGAAAATAAATGAGTAAACAGCTTTGGAAGTATCTTCGATCAAGGGTTCAGATAGTCACTAATTGCGATAAGATAATCAAGGGACGTGTCATAGACTTTGTTGACGAAATGGACAATGATGAGCAAGATGAAATCACTATTCTCATTGCTAATCCTAGTCCAGATGAAGCTACTGAAATTTCTCTCTTTGAGAGTGAGATTGTCTCGATTAAAACAATCTCATAGGACTTAGAACAATCTAGGTGCTTTTACCTGCCTTATTTGAAAGAAAACACTATGGAAAAGGATTTAGTTTATATGGCAATATTAGATGATTTACAAGAGTTATATGACAATGGTTGGGATGCCTCTTTTGATTATAATGGTCAAGTATGTGGGATTTTTCCTAATTCTGTTCATGATATTGTAGTGGTGATTGGAGATAAGGAATACCAGGTATCATCATTCATTGATCTGATTTCTCTAAAAATTGACGATAACACTTTAGTAGAAATTATGGATGGAATTGAAGTGCAGTATTATTAAAATAAAAATCATCTTTGATGAATGAACTGCACCCCAAAAATTAGATTTTGTCTGTTAAATTTTTGGAACGTAGCTCAATATGCTACAACGTTCTTATTAGGAGGGGAAGGGTAATGGGTTATAGTCAACAAGTATTAGACATGCTCCAGCAAACAGTCAGTGGTCAGATTGATAATTTTTGGGATTTTTCCTTTACGTTTAACGCTCTTTTTGGAGAAGATGCGGAATTTTCCGAGGCTTGGGATAATGAAAACTCTGAAATGTTTGACGCTCTCAATGACTTTGAGTTGATGATATTTTTAGAGGAACATGATCCAAGCGACAAACAAGGTTTTATCGATTTCTTAACACCTTACTACGAAAAAGCAAAGCAATTAGCCAATATTGAAAGGAATATTTAAATGACACTCTGGAAATTTAACCGTACAGATGTAATTATCACGTTAAAAAATGGCGCGGTAGTTAGAGGATTTGTAGAAGACTATTGTGACGCCTCTGACAATGACGAGGAGATTGACTCCTTGCTGGTAGATGTTGATGGAACTCTTTATGAATATTTTGAAGATGAAATCGTCAGCATCATAGAAAGCTAGTAGTGGGAATAGAATCTAAGGAAAAAATCTTGTTTGTTGAGATTGTTTTAGTTGGGATGGTCCTATATGAAAAAGGATGAAATTAAAAAATATTTAGACAAAGATCTTGAATTTAATTATAATAGCCGAGGTGCTTGCTTTTTATCGAGTATATGTGTAGTTGGTTATGATTATGAAGGTCAGCAGTTTGATACAATTGATGAAGCTATGGAAGCTAAAGTATTTGACGGGAAAAGCTTAGTAGATATATGGGATGAAGTTTTTCCACAAGTTTTTTAAAATGAAAAGCACCTTTGATGAACTGCACCCCAAAAGTTAGATTTTTTCTGTCTAACTTTTGGGGTGCAGTTCAAATGTATGAGATATTTTTAGTTTTGATTTAATTTCGATATTTTTCCGGAAAATACTTATTTTTCGGAAAGTCAAGATTTTGTTATTATTTATGATATACTGGTACCGTAATTATATCCTTACAGAGGTTAAGTAAGGGTTTCAGTACACGTCAATAGATGTCAAAATATTGATTTTAAGCGATTTTTGATTTTTGGAAACTCATTATATCGCACTACAAATCAATAAAAACTCTACCTTTTACTCTACCTTTTTTAGATAAATATATCATCTGGATATTGAAGTTAAGCCCTGCTATCATTTCGATGGCAGGGCTTTTTAATGTTTGGGACACTACCTTCTTATCTATATTTTGATGGAGCTGAAGTTGACATCTACAAAGTTTAATGTTAAAATACATTCAAAAATATATTTGAATGAGGTGCTTTATGGTTCAAAATGTTGTTACTTCAATAATCCTGTATTCTGGGACAGCCGTAGACTTACTTATTATCCTAATGTTATTTTTTGCCAAAAGAAAAAGCAGAAAAGACATCATTAACATCTATTTAGGACAATTTCTAGGCTCTGTTAGTCTAATATTGCTAAGTTTACTTTTTGCATTTGTCTTAAATTATATTCCTAGTAAAGAGATTTTAGGTTTGCTCGGTTTGATTCCAATTTTCCTAGGACTCAAAGTTTTGCTTTTAGGAGATTCTGATGGAGAAGCTATTGCAAAAGATGGTTTGCGCAAAGATAATAAAAACCTGATTTTTCTAGTCGCTATGATTACTTTTGCAAGTTGTGGTGCTGACAATATTGGTGTTTTTGTCCCATATTTTATTACCTTAAATTTAGCGAATTTGATAGTGGCTTTACTTACCTTTCTAGTCATGATTTATCTCTTGGTTTTTTCTGCCCAAAAATTGGCACAAGTCCCTTCTGTTGGAGAAACTTTGGAAAAATATAGCAGATGGTTTATTGCCGTTGTTTATTTAGGACTGGGGATGTATATCCTGATTGAAAACAACAGCTTTAACATGCTAAGGACTGTGTTCGGCTAGGAGAAAAAATTATGAAAAAAGATAGTATCTGCCAAGTGAATATTATAAATCAGCAAAATGTTACAACCGCAACGAACTACCTTGAAAAGGAAAAAGTCCAAAAATCACTTCGTATTTTATCAAAGTTTACCGATAATAAACAGATAAATATCATCTTTTATCTCCTTGCTGTTGAAGAACTCTGTGTCTGTGATATAGCCTGTTTACTAAATCTCAGTATGGCATCTGCCTCCCACCATCTTCGTAAACTAGCCAATCAAAACATCTTGGATACTAGAAGAGAGGGGAAAATTATATATTATTTTATAAAAGATGAGGAAATCAAAGACTTTTTTAATCAACTAGGATAACAACTATTTTTACTACTTTATCATGATTATATATAGGACTTATCTATGAAATTTTTTGATAAAAATTACTCACATGAAAGACTACTCGTAGCAAATCTTTAAGAAAAAAGTATAATTTAAAGCAAAGCGACCTAGGTAATGCAGGTCAAGTTAGCCAAGTTTAAAAGGGAGAAATCTGAAAGAAAATGTATCTTTGATAGTAGTCATTTATTGTGAAATATGATATATTTATTGATTAGATGGATGAATATTTCTAAAGTTAAATAAAATATGACAGATACATGCTTTTTAGTGTATCTTGTTTGTACTCAAAATATGAAGTGACTATCCAATATTTAAGATTAATAAATATTATACGATGAGATAGAATACTACAAAATGAAAGGCAACGTAATCTGATGAAGAAAGATAGATTAATTGCATTGACAGATGCTGTTCTAGCAATTATTATGACCATTTTGATTTTAGAGTTAGAAAAACCAACGACACCAAGTCTTCAAGCTTTTTGGGATTTACGGCAAAATTTCTTTGCTTATTTTCTTTCCTTTTTCTGGTTGGGATCGTTATGGATGGCACTAAACACATTATGGGAAAAGGTTGAGAAAATTTCCTCAGAAATTATTTGGTGGAATTTGTTTCTACTCTTGGAGCGGCAGGAGTTCTCTTTGGAGAATTTCATGCCATCCAAGATACCAGTCTGAATGATGTGGTGGACCGGATCTATATAAATGTCAAGGATTTACCGTTTCAGTCCTTGGGAGCTTTAGCTAATATCCTGTCTGATGTTAAGAAGGGACTGATTCAAGACAGTCATATCTGGTCTTTCTTCCAGTCATTTTTCAAACAATATCAGTTGATAATCAGCTTAAATCAGATCTATCAGTTTGTCTATCTTTCTCTGATGGAGATCATGTCCTATCTTCACTTTGATTATTGGAAAAAACGGCTCGGTCAGGAGCTAGTATGAATAAGGAGAACAAATGAGACGTTTAAAAATGTTATGGCATATTATACAGGTTACGGGTTTTACTCGGTTTGCTCTGAGTTTTGTGACCTTTGTTTTTGGGTCAGGAGGCGTGCTTTTCCTAGTTGAACCTGCTATCACAAATTACGGAGACGGTCTTTGGTATGCTTTTGTGACTTCGACGACTGTCGGCTACGGGGATCTCCTAGCTGTGACCTTGATTGGAAGGATTACCAGTGTCTTCTTGACGATTTATGGGCTCATATTTTTTGGCTGTTTATCAGCTGTTATTATTAATTATTATACCGATTTAAATAAGGAAAGAGGAGAGGACAAATGACTGCCAATTATTCAACACGGGAATACCGTGAGAAATTATACGATGACCTTCATGTTCGATTGAGAGATACAGCGATTTTGATGTGTGCAATTTTTATTGCCTCTATCGGTCTAAATATGAATTCAACAGCTGTTATTATTGGAGCCATGTTAATTTCACCTCTCATGACACCGATTGTTGGACTGGGATTCGGTTTAGCTATTTTTGATACGCGTTTAATCAAGCAATCTCTAGAGGTTTTATTGACTCAAGTGTTGGTCAGTTTGCTTGTCTCGACTCTGTATTTCTGGATTTCTCCCTTGTCTTATGCAAGTAGCGAGTTGATCGCACGAACCTCTCCAACCATTTGGGATGTTCTCATTGCTATTGCTGGTGGGATTGCTGGTGTGATCGGTTCAAGGAAAAAAGAAGCAAACAATATCGTGCCAGGAGTAGCCATTGCTACAGCTTTGATGCCGCCTATCTGTACTGCTGGCTATGGTTTAGCTAATGGGAATGTACGATTTTTATTGGGGGCTCTCTATCTTTTCTTGATCAACTGTGTCTTTATCATGCTAGCCAACATTGTTGGAACAAGAATTTTGATGAGAAAATCTCCTTTAACTTCATTTAAAGAGCTGAGCATTAAAATGAGAATTGGCTTGATTTCTTTGATTGTATTGTTGATTCTTCCAGCTAGCTATTCGGCAGTTACTCTGACAATAGAACAAGCGCGCAAAGAAGGGATCAAACAGTTTGTAGGAAAAGAGTTCGCCAATTATACGGTTATTAATCAAGTCTACAAGTCAAGTAACAATGAATTGGTCTTGACGGTTGTTGGAGATCCGATTTCAGAAGAAGAATTAGAAACACTCCACCAAAAACAAGCCTCTTACGGTATTCAATCTGTTCAATTGAAAGTGAATCAAGTTCAGAACTCGCCAACATTAGATAGTGAAGCGACCAAGGAATTTTATGAAAACATTGACAAGTATATTGATCAAAAACTCTCTGAAAAAGATTCACAAAACGATCTCGTAAAAGAAAATGAAGCAGACAAGGATTGAGGACAATGAACTGAATCGGTTTTTACGCCGTGTTTTTCTTGTATCTTCCTCTTTCTTACTTATAGCAGGTTGTTTTTGCTTGAATAAGAAATAAATTAGAAGTTCTATCATCTAAGAAAAATGATGAAAAAAATCATTTAACTAATGGTGTGAACGTTTAGTGTTTATCAGCTCCATTCTCTGTAATTTTGGGGGTAAAATCCACACCATTTAGATAAAATTAGTTGAATTTGATTGGAAAAACGCTTTTATAAAAGCGGAGAAAAGTCTTGATATTACGCTGTTTTTAGTCCAACTGAAATTCATACTTTCCAAACCAGGTCTTAAGAAAAAAGGTAGAGAAAAAGGTAGAGTTTGGATTGAAATACAGTGCAATATATCGCATTTGGCAAAAAGAAAAAACGCTTTAAATCAGCGTTTTTCTTATGTATTGATTCGTATTGAACCCCTACTTAACTTCTGTAAACACTACGTGCTTGCGAAGTTTTGGTGAGTATTTCTTCAATTGAAGACGGTCTGGAGTGTTACGTTTGTTTTTAGAAGTAAGGTACAAGCGTTCACCAGATTCTTTGTGTTCAAGTGTGATATTTACGCGCATGGTATCTCCCTTCTATTATTCAGCTGATGCAGCTTTAGCGATTTTACGTCCTTTGTAGTATCCTTTAAGTGATACGCGGTGAGAACGTGAGTAATCTCCAGTAGTTTCGTCAAAGTTTACAGATGGAGCTGTTACTTTGTAGTGTGTACGACGTTTGTTTTTCTTCGCTTTTGAGGTGCGACGTGCAGGTACTGCCATTTTCTTTTCTCCTTTAGGTATTTAAATTCGATTCAATCTAGTGATTTTCATCAACCATACTAGGATAACACATTTTTTTTGTAAAGTAAAGTTACTTGACAAAAAAAGATAAAAAAATTAGAAGCTAGTAATCGAAATTTTCTGAAAATTCAAGAATTTTATTCTGTTCTTCATGCGGAAATTGTGCTATAATGGTAAAAACTGAAATGGGAGGGAACAAATGACAGAATTAGATACACGTCACCGCAGTAGCGTTTATGACAGTATGGTGAAATCACCAAACCGTGCCATGCTTCGTGCCACTGGAATGACAGATAAGGACTTTGAAACACCGATTGTGGGAGTGATTTCAACTTGGGCGGAAAATACACCATGTAACATTCACTTGCATGATTTTGGGAAATTGGCTAAAGAAGGTGTCAAATCTGCGGGCGCTTGGCCTGTTCAGTTTGGAACCATTACCGTAGCAGACGGGATCGCCATGGGAACGCCTGGTATGCGTTTCTCTCTAACATCTCGTGACATCATCGCGGACTCTATTGAGGCTGCGATGGGTGGTCACAACGTGGATGCCTTTGTCGCTATCGGTGGCTGTGACAAGAACATGCCTGGTTCTATGATTGCCATTGCCAATATGGATATTCCAGCTATTTTCGCCTATGGTGGTACTATTGCACCGGGAAATCTTGATGGCAAAGACATTGACTTGGTTTCTGTCTTTGAGGGTATCGGAAAATGGAACCATGGTGACATGACAGCTGAGGACGTGAAACGTCTCGAATGTAATGCCTGCCCTGGCCCTGGTGGCTGTGGTGGTATGTATACAGCTAATACCATGGCAACTGCTATCGAAGTTCTCGGTATGAGTTTGCCAGGATCTTCATCTCATCCAGCTGAATCAGCTGACAAGAAAGAAGATATCGAAGCAGCAGGACGTGCTGTTGTCAAGATGCTGGAGCTTGGTCTCAAACCATCAGATATCTTGACTCGTGAAGCTTTTGAAGATGCCATCACTGTAACTATGGCTCTCGGTGGTTCTACAAATGCCACTCTTCACTTGCTTGCCATTGCCCATGCGGCTAATGTTGACTTGTCACTTGAGGACTTCAATACGATCCAAGAGCGCGTGCCTCACTTGGCTGACTTGAAACCATCTGGTCAGTATGTCTTTCAAGACCTCTACGAAGTCGGTGGTGTCCCTGCGGTTATGAAATACCTCTTGGCAAATGGTTTCCTTCATGGCGACCGCATCACATGTACTGGTAAGACAGTCGCTGAGAACTTGGCTGACTTTGCAGATCTCACACCAGGTCAAAAAGTTATTATGCCACTTGAAAATCCAAAACGTGCAGACGGTCCGCTTATCATCTTGAACGGGAACCTTGCTCCTGATGGTGCGGTAGCTAAGGTATCAGGTGTGAAAGTGCGTCGCCACGTTGGACCAGCTAAGGTCTTTGACTCAGAAGAAGATGCTATCCAGGCTGTCTTGACAGACGAAATCGTTGATGGCGATGTTGTCGTTGTTCGTTTCGTTGGACCTAAGGGTGGTCCTGGTATGCCTGAGATGCTATCCCTTTCATCCATGATCGTTGGTAAAGGTCAGGGAGACAAGGTTGCTCTCTTGACAGACGGCCGTTTCTCTGGTGGTACATATGGTCTGGTTGTCGGACATATCGCTCCTGAAGCTCAGGATGGTGGACCAATTGCTTACCTCCGTACAGGGGATATCGTTACAGTTGACCAAGATACCAAAGAAATTTCCATGGCCGTATCCGAAGAAGAACTTGAAAAACGTAAGGCAGAAACAACCTTGCCACCACTTTACAGCCGTGGTGTCCTCGGTAAATATGCCCACATCGTATCATCCGCTTCTCGCGGAGCCGTGACAGACTTCTGGAATATGGACAAGTCAGGTAAAAAATAAACTCATACTCTTCGAAAATCAAATTCAAACCACGTCAACGTCGCCTTGCCGTAGGTATGGTTACTGACTTCGTCAGTTCTATCCACAACCTCAAAACACTGTTTTGAGCAACCTGCGGCTAGTTTCCTAGTTTGCTCTTTGATTTTCATTGAGTATCAAAAAGCAAGCCATCTTCGGCTTGCTTCTTTTTATCTTCAAAAGTGATTTGCCTCATTAACGAGGTGGCAGTCCAAGGGCGATACGGCCGTAGCGACTAATTCGTGTGATCTTCCAGGCAGGCGACCAGGTAACTTCAACCTTGACATCTTCGATACCCTCGATTTGTTTCAGACCTGCAACGATTTCGATAGGCAAACTTTCGGCGCAATCACAGGCAGTGTCGGTGAAGGTCATGACAATCTTGCAGAGACCTGTTTCATCTAGATTGATTTCATAAATCAGCCCTAGATTGTAAACATCCAATTCCACATCTGTATCAAAAACCTTCTCTAGTTTTTCGATAATTTGGTCTTGTAAGGCCAAAGCTCGGTCATTGATTTTGATATCGTCTCTCATAACAGTCCCTCCACCTGATAAATATCCTCTATTTTCTCATAATTCTGACAATTTGGCAAGTTTTTGATGAATTTTCTGAAAAAGACTCTCTTGAGATTTTCTCCTCTCACTGTTTTAATCCCTCTATTTATGGTAAAATAAGACTATTAAGTTAAAAGAGGACACCCTATGAAATTACAAAAACCAAAAGGAACGCAGGATATTTTACCTGCTGAATCTGCCAAGTGGCAGTACGTTGAGGGCTTTGCCCGTGAAATTTTCAAGCGCTATAACTATGCGGAAGTGCGTACGCCTATTTTTGAGCATTACGAGGTCATCAGTCGCTCTGTCGGAGATACAACGGATATCGTAACCAAGGAAATGTACGATTTTTATGACAAGGGTGACCGCCATATTACCCTTCGTCCAGAAGGAACTGCGCCTGTTGTCCGTTCCTATGTGGAAAATAAACTCTTTGCCCCAGAAGTGCAAAAGCCAAGTAAGTTCTACTATATGGGCCCTATGTTCCGTTATGAGCGTCCACAAGCAGGTCGTTTACGCCAGTTCCACCAGATTGGTGTCGAGTGCTTTGGCTCTAGTAATCCAGCTACCGATGTGGAAACCATCGCTATGGCGGCTCATTTCTTGAAAGAAATCGGCATCCAAGGTGTGAAATTGCACCTTAACACTCTGGGAAATCCTGAGAGCCGTGCGGCTTATCGTCAAGCCTTGATCGACTATTTAACACCGCTCAAGGAGACCTTGTCGAAGGATAGCCAACGTCGTTTGGAGGAAAATCCTCTCCGTGTCTTGGACTCTAAGGAAAAAGAAGACAAGGTAGCAGTAGAGAATGCGCCGTCTATCTTGGATTTCCTTGATGAGGAAAGCCAAGCTCATTTTGATGCCGTCCGTCAGATGTTGGAAAATCTGGGTGTAGACTATATCATCGATACCAATATGGTGCGCGGTCTGGACTATTACAACCACACGATTTTCGAGTTCATTACTGAGATTGAGGGCAATGACTTGACGGTCTGTGCGGGTGGTCGCTACGATGGTTTGGTTGCCTACTTTGGTGGTCCTGAAACTGCTGGATTTGGATTTGGCCTTGGTGTAGAGCGCCTGCTTCTCATTCTTGAAAAGCAAGGTGTGGCCCTCCCTATCGAAAACGCTCTAGATGTTTATATCGCAGTCTTGGGTGAAGGAGCAAATGTTAAGGCCTTGGAATTGGTACAAGCCCTTCGCCAACAAGGATTCAAAGCAGAGCGTGACTACCTCAACCGGAAGCTTAAAGCTCAGTTCAAGTCAGCCGATGTCTTTGCGGCTAAGACTCTCATCACGCTAGGGGAGAGCGAAGTCGAAAGCGGACAAGTGACGGTTAAGAACAACCAAACACGAGAAGAAGTTCAAGTGTCACTTGATGCTATCAATCAAAATTTCTCAGAAATCTTTGAAAAATTAGGCTTTTAATAGTAGAAAAACCGGTCAGGAATATATCCTGACTCTCTTTTTCCTAGGATCAACATTGCTTTTGCTTGCTTAAAAATATCTTTATAAAACCATTACTACCGTTTCTATTTTTGCAAGAGGAATTCTCTTATTAGCCCTTTTAGTTGCGACTGTATTCCACATTTTTATCAAGATGATGTGAATAACAATGCTAAGTCTTCATTTCAAATAGGAGTCTTTTATGAAACTACTTAAAAATCTTGGCTGGTTTCTTCTAGCTGTTCTATCTTTTTTCTTTGGCTATGGTCTGGTTCAGAGTATGGCTTTATCAGCTCTTGGACTAGGGGCTTCAATCTTTGGAGTCTTGCCACTTTATATTGCCCTATCAGGAGCCTATGTTTATGGAGTTTACAGATGGTATCAGACAGAAAAGGTTAGCATCCAGACGACTGCTTTTAATCGTTATATCTGGTTGCCTACCCTGGTTTTGCTAGTGGCGATTACAGCCCAGTTCTTTTTACCAGACGATCCGTCGGTCAATCAACAAATCGTATCTCAACTGACAGTGGCTCAGCCTGTCTTTGGTTTCTTTATGGTGGTAGTCTTTGCTCCTCTGACGGAAGAACTCATCTTTAGAGGGATGGTGGCGCGCTATCTCTTTCCTAAGCAGGACAATAGCAAACAGACAGCTCTATTTCTCCTAGTATCAAGTGTGCTTTTTGCCTTGATTCATTTTCCAGGGACTTTGCAACAGTTTTTAGTTTATGCTAGTCTGGGATTGAGTTTGGGACTGGCTTATGTAAGCCGAAAAGGTCTTCTTTACAGCATTTCTCTCCACGCTTTGAATAATTTAATCGGCTTTTTGATGATACTCATGCTATAATAGAGTCAGGAGGTCACATGAAACGAGTAATTTTATTAGCAGTGATACAGGCGGTCGTTCTCTTCTTTATCATCGGGGCACTTGCCTATGCCTTTAAAGGCGATTTCTTTTACAACTATCTAGCAGTTGTCTTTGCGCCTATTGCAGGTGTCTTGCGTTTTGCTTCGGCTTATGCGACGGAGATTGTTCTACCTAAAAAGGCAGCTGAGATCGCTGAAAAGCGTAAAAAAGGTTAAGAATCACAATCAGAGAATCCGATGACGTTTCCATCGGATTTTTTGTCTGTTCGTTTTGATTTCTAAAGACAATCAAACTTTTCTGATGATTTTCATGAAGAGCTTGCGCTTTTATGGTAAAATAGTAACAGAATAAAAGAGGAGAGAAACAATGAAACGTAGTATGTATGCTGGTCGTGTTCGTGAGGAACATATCGGACAAGAAATTACCTTGAAAGGATGGGTTGGCCGTCGTCGTGACTTGGGTGGTTTGATCTTTATCGACCTTCGTGACCGTGAAGGGATCATGCAGTTGGTTATCAACCCTGAAAAAGTTTCTGCAGAGGTTATGGCAACAGCTGAAAGTCTTCGTAGCGAATTTGTTATCGAGGTGACTGGACAAGTCGCTGCGCGTGAGCAGGCCAATGATAAGTTGCCGACTGGTGCAGTTGAATTGAATGTGACAGCCCTTACTGTTCTTAATACAGCTAAAACAACACCTTTTGAGATTAAAGATGGGATTGAGGCCAATGACGATACACGTTTGCGTTACCGATACCTTGACCTTCGTCGTCCAGAAATGTTGGAAAATCTTAAACTTCGTGCTAAGGTGACTCATTCTATCCGTAACTACTTGGATGAGTTGGAGTTTATTGATGTGGAGACGCCATTCCTTTCGAAGTCAACACCAGAAGGGGCGCGTGACTATTTGGTGCCATCTCGTGTCAACAAAGGACATTTCTATGCTCTTCCTCAAAGTCCACAGATTACCAAACAGCTCTTGATGAATGCTGGATTTGACCGTTACTACCAAATCGTCAAATGTTTCCGTGACGAGGACTTGCGTGGAGACCGTCAGCCTGAGTTTACCCAGGTCGACTTGGAAACATCCTTCCTTACGGAGCAAGAAATCCAAGATATCACAGAAGGCTTGATTGCGCGCGTGATGAAAGAAACAAAAGGCATCGAAGTAACGCTTCCATTTCCTCGTATGAAGTACGATGATGCGATGGCTCTTTACGGTTCTGATAAGCCAGATACCCGTTTTGACATGTTGCTTCAGGACTTGACAGAAGTTGTCAAGGGTGTTGATTTCAAAGTCTTTTCAGAAGCACCTGCTGTTAAAGCCATTGTAGTCAAAGGAGCTGCGGACAACTACTCACGTAAAGACATCGACAAGATGACCGAAGTAGCCAAACAGTACGGTGCCAAAGGTCTTGCTTGGGTCAAGGTAGTTGATGGAGAATTAAATGGACCGGTTGCCAAGTTTTTGACGGGTATCCAAGGAGAATTGACTGCAGCACTTGGTCTTGAAGATAAGGATTTGGTTCTATTTGTAGCGGATACGCTTGAAGTGGCTAATGCAACACTAGGCGCCCTTCGTGGACGTATTGCCAAAGAGCTTGGCTTGATTGATAACGACAAATTTAACTTCCTCTGGGTAGTTGACTGGCCAATGTTTGAATGGTCTGAAGAAGAAGGTCGCTACATGAGTGCCCACCATCCGTTTACCCTTCCACAGGAAGAGACAGCTCACGAATTAGAAGGTGATTTGGCTAAGGTTCGTGCCATTGCCTACGATATCGTTTTGAACGGTTATGAGCTTGGAGGTGGTAGCCTCCGTATCAACCAAAAAGACCTTCAAGAACGCATGTTCAAGGCTCTTGGTTTCTCAGCCGAAGAAGCAAATGACCAGTTTGGTTTCCTTCTTGAGGCTATGGACTATGGTTTCCCACCACACGGTGGTTTGGCGATCGGTCTTGACCGTTTTGTGATGCTCTTAGCAGGAGAAGAAAATATCCGTGAAGTCATTGCCTTTCCTAAGAACAATAAGGCAACCGATCCAATGACACAAGCTCCATCAACAGTCGCTCTCAAACAACTAGAGGAACTCAGCTTACAAGTAGAAGAAGATGAAACAAGCAAAACAAATTAAGCGGTGGCGCTATTATCTGCGCCGCTTTGCTTATCAGATAAAAATCTTACGAGTTTTACAAAGTATCTCTCGGGAAAAATATGATGAGAAAGTATCGGCTTCTCTGGTTTATGGCTTTTTGTCAGCAGTAGCAGTCAATTTCTTTTTTCAACCAGGGCACGTTTACTCCAGTGGCGCGACGGGTCTGGCACAGATTATCTCTGCCTTGAGTAATCACTGGTTTGGTTTTTACATTCCGATATCGCTAACCTTTTATGCTATCAATTTTCCGTTGATGATTTTGGCTTGGTATCAGATTGGGCATAAGTTTACAATCTTTACCTTTATCACAGTATCCATGAGTTCCCTCTTTATCCAGCTTGTGCCAGTTGTGACCCTGACAGAGGATCCCATCATCAATGCCCTTTTTGGGGGTGTTGTCATGGGCTTGGGGATTGGTTTTGCACTCCGTAACAATATTTCTAGCGGAGGTACAGATATCGTCAGTCTCACTATTCGAAAGAAAACAGGGAGAAATGTCGGTAGTATTTCTTTCTTAGTGAATGGGACGATTATGCTGATAGCAGGATTGACCTTTGGTTGGAAATACGCCCTCTACTCCATGATTACTATCTTTGTCTCCAGTCGTGTGACAGACGCGGTCTTTACCAAGCAAAAACGCATGCAGGCCATGATTGTGACCAATAATCCTGACAAGGTAATCGCAAAAATCCATAAAAAATTGCACCGCGGAGCAACCATGATCCACGATGCAGAAGGAACCTATAATCATGAGAGAAAAGCAGTCTTGATTACGGTTATCACGCGAGCAGAGTTTAATGATTTTAAACACATCATGAAACAGGTCGATCCGACAGCCTTTGTCTCTGTATCCGAAAATGTCCACATCCTAGGACGATTCGTAGAAACAGACAATTAATAATACTCAAAAGACCAGCCTTGAGGCTGGTCTTTATTTTTCGATAATTTTGTGCCCAATCAACTGGCGGTAACAAATCTGTTTATTGTTTTTGGCATCGTTAATAATCTGGAGAATGGTTTCAAAGGAAACGCGCCCGAGTTCTAAGCTATTGATATCCACATAGGCTGCCAAGTTCAGTTTAGGGTTGACCGAGTCAAAGCTGAGGACAGGGACATCCAGTTGGTGTTTTGCGATGTAATCACAGACCCCTGCAGCAAGAAGGCTATCAATAGTAATAATAGCATCAATATTTGGATCATGCTCGAAGAGAAGTTTACTAAAGCGATAACCATTATCTTCAAGAAATTCGGTCGCAAAGTAGGTCAGATTTGGATCAATAGGAAGTTGGTATCGTTTAAGAGCTAACTCATAACCCATTAGACGATCTTGTGTTACGAAAAGTTTTTTGGTTCCTCCGATGAAGGCAATTCGCTTGCATCCTTTTTTGATGAAATATTCTGTTGCATCAAAACCTGCCTGGACATTGTCATTATCGACGAGCGGAATGAAGGGAGATAGAGATTTACCTAAGATAAGGAAAGGAAATTGCTCATCTGCTACTAGCTTAACCAAAGGATCCTCTTCTTGGGCATAGAGGAAAATCAAACCATCTACACGCTTACCATAGACCATCTGGGAAATAGCTTTGAGCCGCTCTTTTGCATCTTTCCCCGTTGCAATCTGGATAGCATAGTGGTTCTCAGATGCCACTTGGGCGATCCCTCGTAGAACAGATGGGAAGAAAGGATTTTGGTAAAAGGCATCCGAGTCATCAGGGAGCACCAAGCCGATAACCTGAGTATAACTACTTACCAAGCTACGAGCATTGAGGTTGGGATGGTAGTTGAGTTCCTTCATAGCCTTGCGAACTCGTTTTTTGGTTTCATCACTAATCGTTGATTTATTTTGGATGACGCGGGTAACAGTTGAAGGTGAGACACCTGCTGCTTTAGCCACATCTTTAATCGTCACGGGCATAAAAATCTCCTATTTATGATAATCTGGATCACGGAAATGTGTCTTGTAAAAAATAGTGACCAGATAAAGAACAAAAAGAATGTTTTGTACAGTGATAAGCGTTGTCATATTTTGGCCAAAAAGTCCCAAAATAAGCGTAATCAGAGTGGGTAATCCTAAACAGTTTAAGATAAAGTGGTAGCACTCTTTAAAGGTCCTAAATGAAAAGAGGCGTGATTTTTTGGTGATATAAAGGAGGAGACTAGCTCCAAGAGAGACAATGAAGAAATTCAATCCAAAGAGGAAGCTTGCACCAAGAACGAGAAAGAGACTGATATAGACCCGATTTTGTTGGTACCAATCTTTAGAAATGGCTTGGGTTAGATCTTCCTTACTCTGGAAACTCTCCGTTTGAATCGCGTGGTAGCGAATGCGAGTTAGTTCCTTACTTTCCTTACTGATGACGAGTTCTTCCGTATCAAAATGAAGTTGCAAGTCCTTTGGCAATTCTTTGTTTTGGCTTGGGCCAATTAAAAGAGAAGGCTGCTGATTTTTAGTTCCAGCATAGCTCAGTTTTCCATCTATTATCTGCGCATTCTCCGACAAATCCATGATCGCTTCATCTGTCAGGGGTGTGTAGACATTATCGATAAACGTATCCAGTGGATACGTTTCCTGTGAGCTGTTTTGAATGGCAATTGGAACCATAGACAAGCTGATGAGGAAAATGCTAGTAAAGAGGAGTTGAAACCAGTTGAGTCCAAAACGTTTTGACAGGGGCTTACGAAATCCCCAAATACTTGAAAAATATGAAAATGGATATGGAAGCATAGGCATCTTTCTAAAAGTGTTTTCTATATGAGTATTATTATATAGAGAAATGTGCTTTATTTCAAGTCTAGGAGACAAATTGCTTGCTTCAAGAATAGTTTTATAGTCACAAGCTCTAATACTCAATGAAAATCAAAGAGCAAACTAGGAAGCTAGCCGCAGGTTGCTCAAAGCACTGCTTTGAGGTTGTAGATAAGACTGACGAAGTCAGTTACATATATCTACGGCAAGGCGAAGCTGACGTGGTTTGAATTTGATTTTCGAAGAGTATAAAATGAAAAAGGGTGGCGGGGATAAATTATCCCTTGTCGCCACCACTTGTAAGTCCTGAAACAAAGTTCTTTTGTAGGAAGAAGAAGAGAATACAGATTGGAAGGGCGATGAGGATAGCACCTGCTGAGAAGTAGGCAATCTTCAAGTTTTTCACATTGCTGACAAAGGTCTGTAGACCAACGGCAACTGTAAAGTATTCTTTCTCACGAAGCAAGAAACTAGAGAGGATATAGTCTCCGAAAGGTCCCATGAAGGCCCAGAGCGCTTGTACTGCAACCATTGGGCGAACGAGTGGGAGAACAATTTGCCAGAAGCGACGGAAGTGTCCTGCACCATCTAGTTTTGCTGATTCATCAAGAGACATCGGTACTGTGTCGAAGTAGCCTTTCATCAACCAAGCATTCATCGGGATACCACCACCGACATATAGGAAGATGAGGAACCAGCTTTGGTTAAGGGCATTCAACATAAGGGCCATAACGAAGAAGGCTGTCAAAGCGGCCATAGTTGGCACCATTTGGATAATCAAGAAGAAGACCAAACTTTGTTTACGAGCCAAGAAGTTGTAACGGCTGTAGGCATAACCAGCAAGTACGATGATACTTGTTTGAACAGCCATTGTAATCAAGGCAATGATCAAGGTATTGAGGTACCAAGTGCCGTACAAGGTTTCAGTGAAGAGCCCTTGGAAGTTGGCAAAGCTAAAGTCGACGTTAGCATCTAGTTTAAAAGCTACGACGTTACCAGTCTTGAAGGCTGACATAATAGTAATCAAAAGTGGATAGATAATCACGATTGAAAGACCAATCAAGTAGAGGTAAGTGAGGGTTTGAGTCAGTCTACGTTTGAGTTTGATTGAGTTATTCATCTTAGACGTCCTCCATATCAAATGCGTGTAGTTTCTTGAATGCGATCATAGAGATAGAGATGACAATGATAGAGATGATCAAGGTAACAGCTGCCGCCATAGAGTATTGAGGAGATGTACCTGTTGTCAAGCGATAAATCCATGAGATCAAGATATCAGTTGAACCGGCTCCACCACCAACGCTACCAGGACCTCCGCCGTTGAAGAGGTACATGATAGAGAAGTTGTTAAAGTTGAAGGTGTATTGGCTGATCAATGTTGGTGCTGCAACAGCCAAAATCATAGGGAAAGTGATGTTGCGGAATTTTTGCCAAGCATTGGCACCATCGATATAAGCCGCTTCGTAGAGGTCGTTAGGAATTGACTGCAAGATACCCAAAGTCAAAACGTAGATGTATGGGAATCCTAGCCAACCTTGCATCATAATCAAGGCAATCTTCGTCCAAGTTGGGTCTGTTTTCCAAGGGATAAGAGCACCGTCAAGGAAAGGAAGAACCTTAGCCAAGATAGGCAATACTTGAGTGTTGATCGCTCCGACACTATCGTTAAACATGTTTGAGAATGTCAAGATAGTGATGAAGGCTGGAACAGCCCAAGGAAGAAGGAAAATAACACCAAAGATACGTTTTCCTTTGATAAATGGTTGGTTAGCAATGATAGCAGTGAAGATACCAATCACAATCTGCAAAGTAGAAGCAGACAAGGCCCAGATGATGGTCCAAGAAAGAACCGCACCGAAGGCTGAACGGAAGGTACTTAAGCTCCAGATGTTTGTAAAGTTAGTCAAACCAACCCAGTCCAACAATTTGTTTGGTGGCAAGTGTTGGAAGTCATAGTTGGTAAAGGCAATCATCAAGGTTACGATAACTGGGAAGATAATCGCAAATGTCATAGCGACGTAAGATGGGATGATTAAAAGGTATGGGAATCCATTTTCATAAATGCCTTTAATCATGTCCTTGAAGGTACGAGCTACGGGAATACCGTTGTTGATACGTTTAGCAGTCGTATGTGCATCCTTGATATTAAAGATGTAAAAGAGCACATAACCGACTACAAAGATTAAATGGAAGGCACCACGAATCAGCATAAAGAGGGAATTATCACGACCTGGCTTGTCACCAAGAGTGATCAAATTGTGCAATTCAGGGGCTGCAAGTGCTAGGAAATAAAGAACAAATACGATAGTTACACCAAGGAAGATAAAACCTTTGGCCTTTTGTTTATTGTAAATCTGTCCTAACCCAGGAATCACTGAAAGCAAGGCTGCTTTGCTAGGTTGTTGGTTTTCCATGAATACTCCTTTCATAGGATACGAGATTGAAGTTTGTCTCCAATCACTAGATAGGCAACTGCAATCATTCGTAAATTTATAAAATCAAAGGGGGATTTGTATTCTCCCCCCTTGTAACGAATTCAATTATTCACCAAATTTTTGTTTGATTGTTTCTTTGATCAATGTTACAGCATCGTTAGCAGCTGTCTTAGCATCTTTTTTACCACTTACAGCGTCAAAGAGCATTGTTTTAGCTGGATCCCAAACAGCTGACATTTGAGAAATGTTTGGCATTGGTTGAGCGTTCTTGAACTGTTTGATAACAGCTGTTGTCAACTCATCGTTTTTACCTTCAGCGTATGAACGAGCTTCAGTGTTAGCTGGGATTTCGTTAGTTGCATCGTAGAATGCTTTTTGTTGTTCAGTTGAAACAAGGAAGTCTACAAATTTTTGTGCAGCTTCAAGGTTCTTAGTGCTTGATGGGATGATCCAAGCTTTACCACCACCGAATGGTGTGTATTCTTTACCATTTGGAAGAGTTGGAATAGTAGCAACACCGTAGTTTACTTTAGCATCTTTGAATGCTTGAGCTTTCCAAGGACCGTCGATGATAGCAGCTGTTTTACCTTCTTGGAATTGAGTTTGGATCAAGTTTGCAGCACCTTCAGTATCTTGCATACCTTTAGGCCATTTTTCGTACCAAGATTTAGCGTAGTTGATACCTGTGATAGAACCGTCGTTTGCAAGACCGATGTCTTTAGCGTCTTTACCGTTTTGTCCGAATACGTAACCACCGTTACCAGCAAGGAGTCCGTATGCGTAGTAGAAGTTTGTCCAGTCGGCTAGGAATGCAGTAGTTTTGCCATCTTCACCAGCGAAAGCGTATTTGCTGTCTTTAGCAAGTTCTTCTAATTCAGCAAAAGTTTTTGGAGCTTCTTTTAGCAAGTCTTTGTTGTAGTACATAACAAGTGACTCAATAACGGCAGGAGCACCGTAAACTTTACCGTCAGCAGCTGTTACAAGAGATTTAGTCTTATCATCTGTTTTAGCGCCGTCGCTCAAAGTAACTTCTGAAAGTTGTCCGTCAGTACCAAGGCTACCTACGCGGTCGTATGGTGCCATCATAACGTCAGCAGCTTGACCTGATTGGTTGTCAAGAGAAAGTTTGTCAAGTCCACCAAGTTGGTCACCTGATTTGATGTTAACTTTTGTACCTGATTCTTTTTCATAAGCTGCAGCAACTTTTTCAGCGTAGGCTTTGTATTGGTCTTCAACGTAGAAAGTGATTTCTTTTGCTTCAGATGAGCTAGTATCAGCTGCTTTATCAGCAGTTTTGCTTCCGCAAGCTACCAAAAGTAAGCTAGCAAGAGTAGCAGTTCCGAGCACAGCAGCGCTCTTCATGAATTTAGATGACATAGTGTATTCCTCCTAAAGAATAACAAAAATAATTTAATGAGAAAACGCAAACGTTTTCTTTTACGAACTTAGTATAGCACAAATAGAAAACGGTTGCAAGCTTTTTTAGCAAAAATTTTAAAAAAATTTTAAGGTTTCAAACATTTATTAAAGCCTTTGTATAGGAAAGAACTTAAAATGTTTGTTTTTCTTGAATGGAAAATATATTAGGAAAACGATTGCGTAAATTCGGCTCGGTTTTTCAGAAAATAGAGCAGATATTGGGAATGAATTATCTTAAATCAGAAAATCTTTAAAATTTTTTCGCTTATTTCATAAAATATCAGTGGCACCAAGTTTTGTTTGATTAAAATAATTCAAAAAAATTTTTTAAAAACGCTTGCATTTGTTTTTGAAATGAGTTATACTTAAATTAACGCAAACGTTTGCGCCTTAATTGCGCAACGTTTTATAACAAACACATGAGGTGCTATTATGAAAAAACGTCAAAGTGGTGTGTTGATGCACATCTCTTCTCTGCCAGGAGCATACGGGATTGGATCATTTGGCCAGACTGCCTATGATTTCGTTGATTTCTTGGTTCGTACGAAGCAACGTTACTGGCAAATCCTCCCTCTTGGGACAACAAGCTATGGAGATTCTCCATACCAATCCTTCTCAGCCTTTGCTGGAAATACGCATTTTATCGACCTTGATATCTTGGTAGAGCAAGGCTTGCTCGAAGCCAGTGACCTTGAAGGTGTTGACTTTGGTAGCGATGCATCTGAAGTTGACTATGCGAAGATTTACTACGCACGTCGTCCGCTTTTAGAGAAGGCAGTTAAACGCTTCTTGGAAGTGGGAGATGTCAAAGATTTTGAGAAGTTTGCTCAAGACAACCAATCATGGCTTGAACTCTTCGCAGAATATATGGCGATCAAAGAGCATTTTGACAATCTTGCTTGGACAGAATGGCCAGATGCAGATGCTCGTGCTCGTAAAGCTTCAGCACTTGAAAGCTACCGTGAGAAATTGGCAGACAAGTTGGTTTACCACCGTGTGACTCAATACTTCTTCTTCCAACAATGGTTGAAATTGAAAGCCTACGCTAACGACAACCACATCGAAATCGTTGGGGACATGCCTATCTATGTAGCGGAAGATTCAAGCGACATGTGGGCAAATCCACATCTCTTCAAGACAGATGCCAATGGTAAAGCAACTTGCATCGCAGGATGCCCACCAGATGAGTTTTCTGCAACTGGTCAGCTTTGGGGCAACCCAATCTATGACTGGGAAGCAATGGACAAAGACGGTTACAAATGGTGGGTTGAACGCTTGCGCGAAAGCTTCAAGATCTACGATATCGTTCGTATCGACCACTTCCGTGGTTTCGAATCTTACTGGGAAATTCCTGCTGGTTCCGATACAGCAGCACCTGGTAAATGGGTGAAAGGTCCAGGCTACAAACTCTTTGCAGCCGTTAAGGAAGAGCTTGGTGAGCTAAACATCATCGCAGAAGACCTTGGTTTCATGACAGATGAAGTCATCGAGTTGCGTGAACGTACTGGCTTCCCAGGAATGAAGATTCTTCAATTCGCCTTCAACCCAGAAGATGAAAGTATCGATAGCCCACACTTGGCACCTGCCAACTCTGTTATGTACACAGGAACACACGATAATAACACTGTTCTTGGTTGGTACCGTAATGAAATCGACGATCCAACTCGTGAATACATGGCTCGTTACACGAACCGTAAAGAGTACGAAACAGTGCCACACGCAATGCTTCGCACAGTCTTTTCATCTGTTAGCTTCATGGCTATTGCAACTATGCAAGACTTGCTAGAACTAGATGAGTCAGCTCGTATGAACTTCCCATCTACTCTTGGCGGAAACTGGTCATGGCGTATGACAGCAGACCAACTCACACCAGCTGTTGAAGAAACTTTGCTTGACTTGACTACAATTTATCGCCGAATCAATGAAAATTTGGTAGAATTAAAGAAATAAGACATTATCAGGAGACACATAAACATGTTACCATTAAACGAATTTGTACAAAAACGTTACAATAAAACCATTGCAGAATGTAGCAATGAAGAGCTTTACCTTGCTCTTCTTAACTACAGCAAGCTTGCAAGCAGCCAAAAACCAGTTAACACTGGTAAGAAAAAGGTTTACTACATCTCAGCTGAGTTCTTGATCGGTAAACTCTTGTCAAACAACTTGATTAACCTTGGTCTTTATGACGAAGTTAAAAAAGAGCTTGCAGCTGCAGGTAAAGAGTTGATCGAAATCGAAGAAGTAGAATTGGAACCATCACTTGGTAACGGTGGTTTGGGACGTTTGGCAGCCTGCTTTATCGACTCAATCGCTACACTTGGTTTGAATGGTGACGGTGTTGGATTGAACTACCACTTCGGTCTTTTCCAACAAGTTCTTAAAAACAACCAACAAGAAACAATTCCTAACGCTTGGTTGACAGAGCAAAACTGGTTGGTACGCTCAAGCCGTAGCTACCAAGTGCCATTTGCACACTTCACATTGACATCTACCCTTTATGATATTGATGTACCTGGTTACAAGACAGCTACTAAAAACCGCTTGCGTTTGTTTGACTTGGATTCAGTTGATTCTTCTATCATCGAAGATGGTATCAACTTTGACAAGACAGATATCGCTCGCAACTTGACTCTCTTCCTTTACCCAGACGATAGCGACAAGCAAGGTGAATTGCTCCGTATCTTCCAACAATACTTCATGGTTTCAAACGGTGCGCAATTGATCATCGACGAAGCAATCGAAAAAGGAAGCAACTTGCATGACCTTGCAGACTACGCTGTTGTACAAATCAACGATACTCACCCATCAATGGTGATTCCTGAATTGATCCGTCTCTTGACTGCGCGAGGTATCGAGCTTGATGAAGCAATCTCAATCGTACGTAGCATGACTGCCTACACTAACCACACAATCCTTGCTGAAGCCCTTGAAAAATGGCCTCTTGAATTCTTGGAAGAAGTGGTTCCTCACTTGGTACCAATCATCGAAGAATTGGACCGTCGTGTGAAGGCAGAATACAAAGATCCAGCTGTTCAAATCATTGATGAAAACGACCGTGTACACATGGCTCACATGGATATCCACTATGGATACAGCGTAAACGGGGTGGCAGCACTCCACACTGAAATCTTGAAGAATTCAGAGTTGAAAGCTTTCTACGACATCTACCCAGAAAAATTCAACAACAAAACAAACGGTATCACATTCCGTCGTTGGCTCATGCATGCCAACCCAAGACTATCTCACTACTTGGATGAGATTATTGGAGAGGGATGGCACCATGAAGCAGATGAGCTTGAAAAACTCTTGTCTTACGAAGACAAAGCAGCTGTCAAAGAAAAATTGGAAAGCATCAAGGCTCACAACAAACGTAAATTGGCTCGTCACTTGAAAGATCACCAAGGTGTGGAAATCAATACAAACTCTATCTTTGATATCCAAATCAAACGTCTTCACGAGTACAAACGCCAACAAATGAACGCTTTGTATGTCATCCACAAATACCTTGATATCAAGGCTGGTAACATCCCTGCTCGTCCAATCACAGTCTTCTTTGGTGGTAAAGCAGCTCCTGCCTACACAATCGCCCAAGACATCATTCACTTGATCCTTTGCTTGTCAGAAGTGATTGCAAATGATCCAGAAGTAGCTCCACACTTGCAAGTGGTTATGGTTGAAAACTACAACGTTACTGCAGCAAGCTTCCTCATCCCAGCATGTGATATCTCAGAACAAATCTCACTTGCTTCTAAAGAAGCTTCAGGTACTGGTAACATGAAATTCATGTTGAACGGAGCTTTGACTCTTGGTACTATGGACGGAGCTAACGTGGAAATTGCTGAGTTGGTTGGCGACGAAAATATCTACATCTTCGGTGAAGATTCAGAAACTGTTATCGACCTTTACGCAAAAGCAGCTTACAAATCAAGCGAATTCTACGCTCGTAAAGCTATCAAACCATTAGTTGACTTCATCGTGAGTGACGCTGTTCTTGCAGTAGGCAAGAAAGAACGCTTGGAACGTCTTTACAACGAATTGATCAACAAAGACTGGTTCATGACTCTCCTTGACTTGGAAGACTACATTAAAGTCAAAGAGCAAATGCTTGCTGACTACGAAGACCGCGACGCATGGTTGGATAAAGTCATCGTTAACATTGCCAAAGCAGGATTCTTCTCATCTGACCGTACAATCGCTCAGTACAACGAAGATATCTGGCACTTGAACTAAGATACAAAATTTATACTAATCACTTTGTAAAAAAAGCGAATTTCAATTGAAATTCGCTTTTTTGAATGATGTGGATTTTAGCCAATCAGGTCTAAAAAGAGATAAATCATAGATACGTTGAAGTTTTAGAAATACTGCTTTTTACTGTATTTCAGTCTCATGATTCTTCGTAGTTGATGGCCTCGTATTTCTTGTATCCGCTTATAATTTGTATTATAATAGCATTGTGGTGAAGAAAGAAGGTGTTTTTATGTGGAAAAAATATTTTTCAAAATATAAATGGACTGATTTATTTTGGATACTATTTGTGGTTTTGTCATCACTCTCGATGGGGAATCGTACTCTTTTTCCACTTACCCATCAAGAAATCTCTTATCATGGGTGCTATTTGGGGATTACACTTGCCTCATTTCACTTATTATTCATTGATAAATTTGTCATTTCGAATCGAAAATAAATGGAGAGGTTAAAATTTTTTCCACTTTTCGGATAGACAGTTGAAAAATCGTGATTTAAACCCACGCCTCAAGAAGAGGTGCGGGTTTTGTCTTATCTGAAAGTTTTATTTACAGTGCTTTCCCAACCAAAATCTCTGCCTCAATGGTAATCTCTGTCAGTTGACTCCAGTCAATTTTGGTCTGGTCAACATGAAAGAGAAGGGGGGTCATGCTAAGTAAAGCTTGGCGTTGCTCGGCTGTGATGGGTTTGGTTAGGGAAGCTATTTGGATAGATTGGATGCTGAAGTATTCCTGGAAATGTTCCTTGATATCTTGGTTGGAATAGTCCTTGTTTGTCAGCTGGTCTTGTACCCTTTGACGGATTTCTTTGAGGTGATTTTCAGTCGGGATGACCTTGATCAAGATGCCATCTTTGGATAAAACGCGACGGAATTCCCCATAGTTGGCAGGTGAAAAGATGTCGAGCAGGATATCCATACTGGCGTCTTTTATAGGAAGTCGAGCCAGGTCACCGACAAACCAATTAACTGACCAGTTGAGTTCACTTTTAGCTGCGATTTGGACCGAGTCTTTTGAAATGTCAAAGGCATAGAAGGTTTTATCAGAGTGACTTTCTTGGAGTTTACGAGAGTAGAAACCTTCGCCACAACCGATATCCAAGACTGTTTTTGCGGATGGATTAGTTGTTAGTAAGTCCGAGATACCTTCTAAAATAGCCTGATAAAAACCAGCTTCAAGAATTTGCTGGCGGTTTTGGAAGTTTTCCTTGTCGTAGTTGGCAGATTGCTTGATTTGCGGAGCCAAGTTGACATAGCCGAATTTTGCCAGATCAAAAGAATGGCGGTTGCTACACTTGAGGCTAGACTCTACCAAGGCCAGATTTTCTTGGCAGATAGGGCAGGAAAAGGCAGTCGCAGAAGCAAAACGCTGAAGTTTGGGTTTGAGGTTTGTATTCATAGTTTAAGTGTATCAAAAGAGGCAAATGAAAGCAACTTTAGAAATAAGTAGATGGGAGATTCAGTAGAAATAAAACTAATTCTCCAATTTATAGAATAAAATTGCTTTTATATCTAAATTTCTATATAATAATGATAAGGAGGAATTAAGTATGTTAAAAGAAGTATTAACCGTTGCAAAAGTTGCGAAAAAATCATCACTCTTTTTGGGTGGTGTCGCATTTGGTACCCTTGGTTTGAAAATCTTGGCAAGTAAGGAAGCTAAAAAAGGTTATTCTAAAGCTTTGGCTAAGGCTTACAAGTTGAAAGACGGGCTAGATGCATCTGTTTCTGTTGTGAAACAACATGGAGACGATGTCTTGCAAGATGCCAAATATTTGTACGAGCAAGAGAAAAAAGAAGAGCAATTAGATAGCCTTATAGGAGAATAATATGTCTTTTAAAGTGCTACATAGAGGATACCAACATATCCGACTATCATCTTCTTTTTCACTCACCTTGGATATTCAAGACTATCTTCGTTCCTTGGCGAGAGATGAAAAGGGGATTGAGTCTATCCAGTTTTACATGGATCAACAGCACTTTACTCTACGCATAAAAGAAGGCTTTTCTGTATTAGATAATGCAGAAGCCTTTTTAAAAAGAATTGATAAAGGGAAAGTTTCTGAGTTGATGACTCTTCCCATTCGTAGAGAAGAGAGTGCTTATTCTATTGTTTCAGGTGCAGCGATTAAGCGTGTACTTTTTCGTAGTTTTGTGCCGTATCCTATTCGCTATATATGGACTTGTTATCAGGCTTTGGGTTATATTAGAGAAGCCTATCAAACACTAGCGCGTAAGGAACTAACGATGGAAGTCTTGGACTGTTCGGCGATTTTATTGTCCTTGTTTATGAACCAATCCAAGACAGCTAGCAATATCATGTTTATGCTTGATTTGGGGAATCATTTAGATCAGTGGTCTTTGAAAAAAACTGCAACAGATTTAGAACAAAGCCTTCTTGCAAAAGAGAGCGACGTATTCTTAGTACAGGGCGATACGGTTGTTAGTATCAAGAGTTCCGATGTTCAAATAGGAGATGTCTTGGTCCTATCTCAAGGAAATGAAATTCTGTTTGATGGACAAGTAGTTTCAGGTTTAGGTATGGTCAACGAAAGTTCCTTGACGGGAGAGAGTTTTCCAGTTGAAAAAAGAGAGTCTGATTTGGTTTGTGCAAATACAGTATTAGAAACTGGAGAGTTACGCATTCGTGTAACCGATAATCAGATGAACAGCCGGATTTTACAACTGATTGAGTTAATGAAGAAATCTGAAGAAAACAAGAAAACGAAACAACGCTATTTCATCAAGATGGCGGATAAGGTCGTCAAATATAATTTCTTGGGGGCTGGGCTAACTTACCTATTAACAGGTTCTTTTTCTAAGGCTATTTCTTTCCTATTAGTCGATTTCTCCTGCGCTTTGAAAATCTCTACTCCTGTAGCTTATTTGACAGCTATCAAGGAGGGGTTGAATCGTGAAATGGTGATTAAGGATGGGGATGTTCTGGAGAAATATCTGGAAGTCGATACCTTCTTATTTGATAAGACTGGGACAATCACAACTAGCTATCCTATAGTTGAAAAGGTGTTACCTTTTGGAGACTATAGTGAGGAAGAAATCTTAAGAATAAGTGCCTGTCTTGAAGAACACATCTATCATCCTATCGCTAATGCCATTGTCAAGCAAGCTGAGATAGAGGGAATTGAACATGAGGAAATGCATGGGAAACTCCAATATATTGCAAGCAAGGGAATTAAGTCCTATATCGATGGCCAACCAGTTGTTATTGGGAATTATGTCTTGATGCAGGATGAGCAGATTCATATCAGTTCGGAACAAAATGCTTTAATTGAAGAGTATAAGAGCCACTACAATCTCTTATTCTTAGCATATCAGAATGAATTGATTGGAATGTTCTGCATCCATACTCCTTTGAGAAAAGAAGCAAAAGCAGCCTTGGAGAAACTTAAGGCACAAGGGAAAAAATTGATTCTGGCAACAGGGGATACCCTGGTTAGGACAGAGGAATTAGTAAAAGATTTGCCCTTTGATCAAGTCTATACAGACTTGAAACCTGATGGGAAGTTTGAGTTAGTAGAGAAACTGCAGAGAGCAGGTCACACTATTTTGATGGTTGGGGATGGATTGAATGACTCAGCTGCTCTAACCCTATCAGATATCGGTGTGGTGATGAATGAGAGTGCAGATATTTCTAAGCAAATGAGTGATATCTTATTGTTAGATAATCGCTTGGATTTCTTCGAGGAATTGAATTCTTTATCTGAATCGTTACAGAAATTAATACAAAGAAATATTCAAGAAACAGTTGTAATAAATGGAAGTTTAATTGGATTTGGGTTGTTAAATTGGTTAAGCCCATCTAATCTTTCGATATTGCACAATCTGACTACTTTAAGAATCGTCCTTCGTAGTCTTTCTATTAAAAGTAGGTAAGAGACCGAGGAGCTGAGGTTATAAAAACTAAAAGGAGTTATTCTCAAATGAGACAACTCCTTTTAGTTTTTAAAATTCGATAATTTATGTTGACAGTTTTAAATGTTTTAGTAGGTTAAAACGAAGTATTTTTTCTTCCCGCGACGGATAACAGTGAGTTCGTTCTCTAACTTATCTGCATCTCCTAAGACATAGTCAAGGTCTTGGATGCGGTCGCCGTTGACGTAAATAGCTCCATTTTGAACATCTTCACGGGCTTGGCGTTTGGAGTTCACCACACCAGATGACACGAGGAGTTCCACGATATTGTGGTTTTCGTCTGCCTGTACTTGGTAGTTTGGCACCCCACGAAGTCCTTGTTTGAGTTCTTTGACAGAAAGGTTTTTGATGTTTCCAGCAAAGAGTTGCTCAGTGATATTGAGGGCTTCCTTGTAAGCTTCTTCACCGTGAACAAGTGTCACGACTTCACGAGCCAAGACTTTTTGAGCCAAGCGTTCGTGTGGAGCTACTTCAAACTGTTTGCGGATGTCTTCAATCTCGTCCAGTGACAAGAAGGTAAAAATCTTCAAGAAGCGAACAGCGTCAGCGTCCATAACATTCATCCAGAATTGGTACATTTCGTATGGGGAAGTCTTTTCAGGATTGAGCCAGATTGCGTTTCCTTCTGATTTACCAAATTTCTTACCAGTTGCGTCTGTGATGAGTGGCACAGTGATAACGTGACCAGTCTTGTCAGCCTTACGACGAAGCAATTCGGTACCTGCAGTCATATTTCCCCATTGGTCAGAACCACCGATTTGAAGGGTTACATTGTGCTCTTGGTTAAGGACGTAGAAGTCATACCCTTGCATGATTTGGTAAGCGAACTCTGTGTAAGAAATCCCTGTCTCGATCCGTTTTTTTACAGACTCCTTACTCATCATGTAGTTGACAGTGAAGTATTTCCCTATATCACGGAGGAAGTCAATGAAGCTGATGCTGCCAAACCAGTCGTAATTGTTGACCATGACAGCTTTATTTTCACCATTTTCAAAGTCAAGAAAACGAGAAAGTTGTCCTTGGATAGACTTGACCCAGCCCTCTACTGTGTCTTTTGTTTGGAGACTACGCTCAGCATCTTTGAAGGACGGATCTCCGATGAGACCTGTAGCACCGCCAACGAGCGCATAAGGTTTGTGACCTGCTAGTTGTAAACGACGACTTGTCAAGATTGCGACAAGGTGACCGAGGTGAAGGCTGTCAGCAGTTGGATCGTAGCCAGTATAATAAGAAACTTGACCTTCTTCTAGGGCTTTGCGCAAAGCTTCTTCATCAGTCGTCTGAAAAATCAAACCACGCTCTTTTAGCTCATCAAAAATGTGCATGTGTCTTTTCTCCTTTATAAAATATTGTTTCTACCTATTGTATCACAAACTTGATTAATAGCCTAGTGGAATAGGGAAGAAAGTGGCTATTTTATTGAAAGTTTCCCTTTTATGGTATAATAGAGAAAGCGAGGACATTCATGAAAGAAAGAATTAATGAATTAAAAACAAAAATGCTGCATTTTTTCCAGCAGCTAATACAACGAATTGCAAAATGGAAGAAAAGACTAGCAGAAAAACTAGCTAATAAGAAAACCAGTAAAAAGGGGATCTCTTCTGATAAAGTTAGAAGGGCAGGGTCTATTTTTGCTAAGGTTTTGAGTGGGTTTAAAATAGTCTTTAACACTCTCTTTATCTTAGGCTTTATCGGTGGACTGTTTGGCGCTGGTGTGGCTATAGGTTATGGAGTCGCTCTATTTGACAAGGCCCAGGTGCCTCAAGCAGAAGAGTTGGTCAAGCAAGTGAAGGATATTGCCTCTATCTCAGAAATCACTTATTCTGACGGCAGTACCATTGCCTCGATCGAGGGCGATTTATTGCGCACTTCAGTCGCTTCAGATGCTATCTCAGATAACCTTAAGAAAGCCATTGTTGCGACAGAGGACGAGCATTTCAATGAGCACAAGGGAGTTGTGCCTAAGGCCGTTATTCGTGCGACTTTGGGAACCTTTGTCGGTCTAGGTTCGTCTAGTGGTGGTTCGACCTTGACCCAGCAGGTCATCAAGCAACAAGTAGTGGGGGATGCTCCAACTCTAGCTCGTAAGGCTAAAGAGATTATTGATGCTCTTGCTTTAGAGCGGGCCATGGGTAAGGATGAGATTTTGACAACCTACCTTAACATAGCTCCTTTTGGTCGCAATCATAAAGGTCAAAATATTGCAGGTGCCCAGCAGGCTGCAGAAGGAATCTTTGGGGTCAATGCTTCGGATTTAACGGTCCCTCAAGCAGCCTTTATCGCAGGATTGCCACAGAGTCCAATCAGTTATTCTCCTTATGAATCTGATGGTAGTATGAAGAGTGATGAGGATATGGCTCTGGGAATCAAGCGTGCCAAGGATGTCCTCTACAACATGTACCGGACAGGGGCTCTAAGTCAGGAAGACTACGATAAGTACAAAGATTATGACTTTAAGAAAGACTTCCTACCATCAGGTAGTGTTAGTGGTACTTCACGTGACTATCTCTACTATGCAACCTTGGCAGAAGCTACTGACCGCATGTATGATTACCTCGTCCAACGAGATAATGTTTCTGCGCAAGAATTAAAGAATGAGTCCATTCAGAAATCCTATCGTGATTTAGCCACTAAGGAAATTGAAAATGGTGGATATAAGATTACGACAACTATCAATAAAAATGTTCATGCTGCGATGCAAAATGCGGTTGCGACCTACGGCTATCTGCTAGATGATTCGACAGGCCAGCCTGAGGTGGGGAATGTCCTCATGGACAACCAAACGGGAGCTATCCTTGGATTTGTTGGTGGTCGTAATTATCAAGAAAATCAGAACAATCACGCTATCGATACCAAGCGTTCTCCAGCTTCAACCACAAAACCTATATTGGCCTATGGTATCGCTATTGACCAAGGTTTGATGGGAAGTGCAAGTATCTTATCAAACTATCCTACCAACTTCTCAAATGGAAATCCCATCATGTATGTCAATAGTCCTGGTACAGGCATGATGACATTGGGAGAAGCTCTTAACTACTCATGGAATATCCCAGCCTACTGGACGTATCGTACGCTTCGAGAGAAGGGTGTGGATGTCAAAGGCTATATGGAAAAAATGGGTTACGAAATCCCAGAATATGGGATTGAAAGTTTACCGATGGGTGGAGGGATTGACGTTACAGTTGCCCAGCATACCAACGGGTATCAAACTCTGGCCAACAACGGAGTTTACCATAAGAAACATATGATCGCGAAGATCGAATCAACGGATGGCCGACTGGTATACGAGCACAAGGATGAGCCTGTCCAAGTTTATTCAAAAGCGACAGCAACCATCATGCAAAGTCTCCTTCGAGATGTTATCTCATCTCGGATTACCTCAAGTTTCCAGACGGACTTGACGACTATCAATCCATCCCTAGCTCGTGCTGACTGGATCGGAAAAACTGGTACGACCAATGAAGATGAAAATATGTGGCTTATGCTTTCTACACCTCGCTTGACTTTGGGTGGCTGGTTAGGTCACGATGACAACCGACCACTAGCCAAAGGAGCAGGCCACTACCGCAATGCCAACTATATGGCCCACTTGGTCAATGCTATCCAGCAAGCTGAACCTGGAATATGGGGGAATGAGCGCTTTAATCTGGATCCAAGTGTGACCAAGTCGCAAGTTCTCCGATCTACAGGGCAAAAACCAGGCAAGGTTTCCATCAATGGGAAAGAAATAGAAGTTTCTGGATCAACAGTAACGAGCTACTGGGCGACTAAGGAAGGCGCCCCAGTGACCACCTATCGCTTTGCTATTGGAGGAAGCGATGCAGATTATCTGAACGCATGGAAGAATATTCTAGGAAGCGTTCCAGCAGTGACTCCTCCAAGCTCAAGTTCAAGCAGTAGCTCTGGAAGTTCAAGTTCGAGTGGAAATACTCAAAGTGGTTCTTCAGGACGTTCACGTCTATTTAATCGTTAAGAAAGAGTAGTAGCAAGGTTAGTAATTTCTCCTTGTTGCTACTTTTTTCTTTGTTGGTTTCGTGTTACAATAATAATATGAATCATTATCAGAAAAAGATTGTTAAGGGGACAGTATACTCGCTACTCTCAGGCCTAATCTGGGGGATTTGTGGGATTTTAGGAGAGTATTTTTTCACTCATTATCCAGTGTCTTCTGGATGGATTACTTCTATGCGTTTACTAGTAGCAGGGAGTTTGGTTTTAGGTTTATCTGCTTTTCAGTTGCGTAGCCGCTTGTTGGACATCTGGCGTGATAAGAAAAATTATCTACCTTTTTTAGCCTATGCTATTCTAGGTATTTTTTCTGTGCAGTTTTTCTTCTATCTCTGCGTTGAGTATTCCAATGCGACGACGGCGACAATTTTGCAATTTATCAGTCCAGTTTTTATTTTGTTTTACAATCGCATTGTCTACCAGAAGAAGGCTTCGATTACAGCGATTCTCTATGTTTTGATTGCCATGCTAGGTGTTTTTTTGATGGCCACAAAAGGGGACTTGTCCCAGTTGTCCATGACACCCTTGGCTCTAGTGACTGGTCTACTCAGTGCAGTAGGGGTCATGTTTAATGTTATTCTTCCCCAACGCTTTGCACGCCACTATGGTTTTGTCCCCACTGTTGGTTGGGGGATGATTCTGGCAGGTCTCTTTAGTAATTTCCTTTACCCTATTTATCGGATAAGTTTTCAAGTGGATCTGGTAAGTGTGCTGATTTGTCTGACGATTGCCGTTTTTGGTACTGCTTTTGCCTTCTTCCTATCTATGAAGGCTGTGTCACTCGTTTCTCCGCTGGTTGTATCGGTGGTGAGTGCTAGCGAACCGCTCTCTTCAGCTTTATTAAGTGTTCTTTTTTTGGGATTGGTCATGGATGGTTTTTTGGCCTTAGCTATGGTGTTGATTATCGTTCCGATGATTTTCTTATCTGTAGAAGAAGCAAAACAAGCCAGGTAAAGATGATTATTTGATAGTTGAGGCTTCAAATTTGAGGCCTTTTTTGGTAGAATAGGTATCATTATAACGAACCAGGAGGCACCTATGACTGCTACAAAAATGAACGCTCAAGAAATTATTCAATTTATCGCCAATGCTGAAAAGAAAACCAGTGTCAAAGTAACCTTTGAGGGGCAACTCGCAACTGCTGTGCCTAGCTCTGTTGTCAAACTAAGAAATGTTTTATTCGGAGACTGGAAGGATGTCGCTCCGCTTCTTGAAGGTTTAGTAGAAAATCAAGATTATGTTGTCGAGCAAGATGCTCGTAATTCTGCAGTTCCTTTGTTAGATAAACGTGCTATCAATGCTCGTATCGAGCCAGGTGCTATTATCCGTGACCAGGTTGAAATTGGTGACAATGCTGTTATCATGATGGGAGCTGTAATCAATATCGGTGCTGAAATCGGTGCTGGAACCATGATTGACATGGGTGCCATCCTTGGTGGTCGTGCTATCGTTGGGAAGAACAGCCACGTTGGCGCAGGTGCGGTTTTGGCAGGTGTGATTGAGCCAGCTAGTGCCGATCCAGTCCGTGTCGGGGACAATGTTCTCATCGGAGCCAATGCAGTGGTCATCGAAGGTGTCCAAATCGGTAGTGGTTCAGTTGTCGCTGCAGGAGCTATCGTGACTCAAGATGTCCCAGAAAATGTAGTGGTAGCAGGCGTTCCGGCTCGTATTATCAAAGAAATCGATGCCCAAACCCAACAAAAAACAGCGCTTGAGGATGCGCTTCGTACCTTGTAATTGTAAAAGTAAAAAAGAGGCGGAACCCTTTTTCCAGCCTCTTTCTTCTATCAAAAGGAGGATCGATAGATGTTAGATTTGATTCAGACTCGACGAGATTTGCACCAGATTCCAGAGATTGGCTTGGAGGAGTTCAAGACTCAGGCTTATTTGCTGGATGTGATTGAGAAATTGACTTCGGATAAGGACTTTGTTCAAGTTCGTACTTGGCGAACAGGGATTTTGGTCTATTTGCAGGGAAGCCAGCCGAAGCGGACCATTGGTTGGCGGACAGACATTGATGGTCTGCCTATTGTCGAACAAACAGGTCTACCTTTTGCTTCTCAACACCAAGGTCGCATGCATGCCTGTGGACACGATTTTCATATGACCATTGCCTTGGGCTGTCTCGAACGCGCCCTGGAGGAGCAACCCAAGAATAATCTGCTCTTTCTATTTCAACCTGCTGAAGAAAATGAAGCTGGTGGCATGCTCATGTATGAGGACGGTGCTTTTGGAGACTGGCTACCAGACCAGTTTTATGGACTCCATGTTCGTCCGGATTTGAAAGTTGGTCAGATTGCGACCAATACACACACTCTCTTTGCAGGGACTTGTGAAGTGAAGATTCGTTTCAAAGGAAAAGGGGGGCACGCTGCTTTTCCACATGAGGCCAATGATGCCTTGGTGGCTGCTAGCTACTTTATCACTCAGGTGCAGTCAGTGGTTAGCCGCAATGTTAATCCAATCGAGGGAGCAGTGGTGACCTTTGGCCTTTTCCAAGCTGGTGTTGCGAATAATGTCATCACAGATACAGCCTTTTTACATGGTACCATTCGCGCCTTGACTCAGGACATGAGCCTCTTGGTGCAAAAAAGAGTCAAGACAGTCGCAGAAGGTGTCGCGGCAGCCTTTGGGATGGAAGTCGAAGTAGAACTCAAGCAAGGAGGCTACCTACCTGTTGAGAACAATCCAGCCTTGGCGCGTGAACTGATGGACTTTTTTGAAGAGAAAGACGGAGTCGAGTTGATTGATATCGAGCCTGCTATGACTGGTGAAGACTTTGGTTATCTCCTTTCGAAGGTAGATGGCGTTATGTTCTGGCTAGGTATCGATAGTCCCTACGCCCTTCATCATCCTCAGATGAGCCCTAAGGAAGAAGCCTTAGCCATTGGGGTAGATGCGGTCTCTAGTTTCTTGAATAAGAAGGCAGCAGAGTAGAGGAATTGTCTATGAAAGCAGAACTACGCAAGAAAATTTTGCAAGAAATGAAGGCTTTATCTCAGGAGCAAAAACAGGCTATGGATCGAGTTTTAACTGAGCGTTTCTTACAACACCCTTTTTACCAAGAAGCCAAGACCATCGCAACCTATCTCTCCTTCCCTCATGAATTTCAAACGCAGGAACTGATTGAGCAGGCGCTGAAGGACGATAAAAAGGTTCTGATACCCAAAACCTATCCCAAGGGACGGATGGAGTTTGTGGTCTATGATCCGCAGCAGTTGGTAAAAACTTCCTTTGGTTTACTGGAACCGCAAGGAGACTTGGAAGTGGTGGAACCGTCTCAGATTGATTTAATTCATGTTCCGGGTTTAGCTTTTACAACAGAGGGCTATCGGATCGGATATGGTGGAGGATATTATGACCGCTATCTGGAACATTTTGCTGGGCAGAGCCTGAGTACAATCTATCCTTGTCAAGTTCAGGAGTTTAACTTTGAAAACCATGATATTCCCGTCCAGGAGGTGCTAATCTATGAAGGAAATCTTTGATAAACGTTATCCTGTGACTAGCTTCTTCCTCCTAGTAACAGCATTGGTATTTCTCTTGATGTTGGTTTTTACAGGTTTAAATTTTGAACGAGCAGATACCCTGCTTCAGTTTGGGGCCATGTATGGACCGATCATTCGCCTGTTCCCTGAGCAGATATGGCGCCTTTTTTCGGCTATATTTGTGCATATTGGATGGGAGCATTTTATTGTCAATATGATTTCACTCTACTTTCTTGGACGACAAGTGGAGGAAATTTTCGGTTCTAAGCAGTTCTTCTTTCTCTATCTCTTATCAGGAATGATGGGCAATCTCTTTGTTTTTGCTTTCACACCGAAAGTTGTCGCTGCTGGGGCATCCACTTCTCTTTACGGACTATTTGCTGCGATTATCGTTTTGCGTTACGCAACTCGCAACCCCTATATTCAGCAGTTGGGGCAATCCTATCTGACACTTTTCGTGATAAATATCATTGGAAGTGTTCTGATTCCAGGAATCAGCCTAGCTGGGCATATCGGAGGTGCAGTAGGCGGTTCCTTTCTAGCAGTCATCTTCCCAGTTAAATGGGAGAGAAGGATGTACAGTACTAGCCAGCGAATCGGGGCAACCGTACTTTTTATCGCACTAGCCGTTTTCCTTTGCTATAAGGGAATGACCTATGTGTAGGGGGGAATAGTTAAAAAGCTACTCAAAAAATGAGTAGCTTTTTTTGGAACCATTCGAAACAACACAGCTCTAAAACTGAGTCAAAAGCAACATGACTTTTAGTGGTGTTTTGGAACCATTCGAAACAACACAGCTCTAAAACCTACCTCAATCCTTGGATTTAAGCTGTAAAGTTTTGGAACCATTCGAAACAACACAGCTCTAAAACACTTTGACAAGCAATAGCTATCAAGAAAATGTTTTGGAACCATTCGAAACAACACAGCTCTAAAACAGAGCCATCCTTACACTATTCAGAGGCCTTGTTTTGGAACCATTCGAAACAACACAGCTCTAAAACTTTTCATCAAGCGCCAATCCATCCAGTAAAGTTTTGGAACCATTCGAAACAACACAGCTCTAAAACTTCCTTATCTTGATTATATTATATCACGGTGTTTTGGAACCATTCGAAACAACACAGCTCTAAAACAACAATAATGACAGCAGAAAGAGGACACGAGTTTTGGAACCATTCGAAACAACACAGCTCTAAAACCCTGCTGAGGCACAGCAATCACTTTCAGACGTTTTGGAACCATTCGAAACAACACAGCTCTAAAACTGTTGTAGCATTTCAGCAAGCGACTGTTCTGTTTTGGAACCATTCGAAACAACACAGCTCTAAAACCTCGTAGAAAAGTTTTTCTCACGAAATTTCGTAATCGCGCCATTCGTCCCAGCCAGACTTCAGCTCGTTAGGTTCCAATTGTTACCCTTATTATACCATATTTTCGGGGTTCAGGAAATAGTCTTGATCCAGCACATACTGCGGGAAATCAAAGACTTTTCGAGGTTCGACAAATAAGACTCTTAGTTGATTGAGTTGGATATACTCTATCAGATTTACTAACTCATCCTTTGAAAGATAGGCGGTCGCATTGATGAAAACAAGGAGTTTCTTTTTGGAAAGATATTTAAAAACCTGGATAATTTCTAGCATCTTTTCAAAAGGCGTATCACTTAGAGTTTCAACTTTGACTCCTAACGCATCAATCAACTCTAGGATAGTAATTTCATCGTATTCCAGGTCTAGTTCATTTTCTAAGCACTCAAATGCCAGCAATTCTGTAATCGTAGCAACTAGCTTTTCAATCATGGATTTGACTTCTGGTTTGTCGTTGAGTTGATTTTCTAAATCAGCATGTATCAGTTTGAGCATGGCAGGTGAGTTTAGATTGTATCCTAAGACATCCGTTATCACTAGTAACTCGGCCTCTTTCATAGCTTTTAGATTTCTATCAAACAACTTTAACTCTCCATCATCAGTGTACTGGTAGAACTGCTTGACGATAGTCGAAAAGGTAAACTGGTCTTCCAGGACTAAAAAGGTTGCATTTTCAATAGCCAATGGTTCATCCAATAATGGGAAATTAATCTTCATCTCTAGGCTCCTCTCCTAGAAAAACTAAACGTGCGTCGGAGTTTGCTACGCTAGTATTTCGCTCACCATTTAAGTAAATCATGCGAGAAAACTGCTTTTCTGTAACGGTTAAGAGAGTGATGTTCCCTTTTTTAGGATTGTGCGTCTTAAGGCGTTCAATCATGGCGTTATTAGCAGAGTTATTGAGCAAGAGCTTGCTATAGATGGAGAATTGGTGCATGATAAATCCTTCATCTATGAGGAACTTACGAAATCTCCGATAGGCCTTGCGTTCCTCTATAGTATCAACCGGCATATCAAACATTAAAATCATACGCATATATCGATAACTCATATCCTAAACTCAGGAACTCCTTTCTCCGGTTGATTGAGAGCTTGGATGACTTTCTTAGTATAGTCACTGACGATATTGGACAGGTACATATCTTTGCCATTGTAGTGGAAGGTGTCTGAGAAAATGGTAAAAAGTTCTCGCTTGATTTTGACAAAAGAACTGCTTCGATTTTCATAGACGATTCTGTCAATAATCGGACGAAAAGGTTCCATAATATCGCTAGCGAGGTTGAATTGATTAAACTGATTAGCATGTTTCAAGCCAAACTGAGTCATGCAGCCAGACAAGACAATCTCACGCGCAAACATACTCAAAATCAAGGTGTAACCATAGTCTAAGGCAGCATTGACATCATTGTCTTGTTCACGGCTAAAATCATTCCCAAACAAGGTGTTAAAATAAATCCGAGCTGCGTGCCCTTCGCGGTTACTAGGATCAAACAAATCCAACCCATGATAGAGATCGATGACTGACTGGCTCTTTTCCAGAAAACCACAACTACCCAGATATAAAGCCTGATTGAGAATTTTTTGTGCAATAATGGTGGTCCAGATTTCCGCCTTTACATCTTCATTCCAGGAAATTTGACGAGAGAGTTGTAAACTGGAATCATGCCGACCGTAGTAAGGCATCAAGTATGCCGTTGGCAAGCGTTTATCATCACAAAAGATGACCAGAATATTTTCATCCACCAAACGTTTAATCAGCATGGTGGAGAGAACGATATCTGTCGTCTCCAAAAGAAGGATGTCCACCTCGGACAGGTGAATCAACTCTGTCCGAGAGGCATCTTTAAAAATCAAGTGATTGTTCTTGTAGGAGAGCTTAGAGTGTGTATTCACAACAACGGTTCTCCATCCCATTAGTCTTCTCCCAGTTTGCTTAAGTCAATCCGAGTCTCGTAAAGACCAGTGATGGACTGGTGGATGAGGGTGGCGTTGAGGAGTGACGAAGGTGTATAGTCTCTGTATCGTGGAATTTTTACTCCCAAGAACTCGAAGTCAGAAGCACTTCCTTGTGAAGTTAACTCGAATAAACCAGCATTTTTACTATTTCTTGGACCAATGAAACTGAAACATAACTTTTCGATATCAACTGTTTCCCAATCAATAAATGCTTGTCTGATTCTTTCTCCATTTTTTAATGCACCTACATACTTATCGTTAAAATCAAGTACAGATTCTAAAAGTTTAGCAAAATCATTTCGATGTTTCTCAACATACTCTAAGTGTTCTGGTTCAAGTGTTTTATTAATATTCTTAGCATGATACAAAAGAGTCGTATATTTTTCGGGGAGGACCAATTCATTACCTTTATGAATTTCTCCTCGTTTATTGTTTGTTGATAGAATACTTGCCAGTCTTCTTCTTGTACCATCAGGAAACTCAAACAAACTATATTTAGGTAAAGTAATAGTTGATAGAATTTTTATGTATCCTTTTTCAAGGAGATAGTTTTTCTTGTTCTTTTCAAAATTTATTTTATCTAAAATAGAGATACCTTGAAACTCAAGCACTGTCTTTTGTTGTTTTTTCGCTCCTTTTTCAATAATAGCTTTAACTAAGACCGCGTATGAGTTAGAAATACCAGCGTAACCACCGTATTTTCGTGGGTCAAGCCCTTGCTTAATTGGGACAAGATTTTCTTTACTATCTTCTGAAGGTTTAGGAGATGGATTAGAATTGAACAATCCTTTAGGTTTACCTCTATCTAGACCATGTGTTTGAATCTCTGTCTTCTTCACAATATTCACCTGCGGAAGTGAAAGAACTTTTTTGATTGTAGCGAAATCTTTTTCCTTATTCCAAGCGATTTCTCCAGTGTCTTTGGAGTATTCGATATTCTCTCTTTTTACGATAGTTCCGTCTGCGTAATGCACCTCTTCTTTAAAGAAGTTCAGCAAGTTTGAGTAGAAGAAATATTTTTCAGTTGCTTTTTCGACTTCTTTAGGATCTTTGAATCTGGAGATGTATCTCTTAAGATCGTATTTTTGATAGTCACCATAGACGAATTCAGGCTCTAGTTTAGGATATTTCTTAAGGATAGCCTTAGCAACCACTGCATTTAAATAGGCATCATGCGCGTGGTGGTAGTCATTGATTTCCCGTACCTTGTATAACCTAAATTCTTTACGGAAGTTGGAAACTAGATTGGATTTCAAAGTGATGATTTTGACGATGCGGTTCTGCTTATCCTTCTCAGTCACTTCTGTATTGAAGCGGGCATCTAAAATCTGAGCAACATGTTTTGTGATTTGACGTGTTTCAACTAACTGGCGCTTGATAAAACCAACTTTATCACGCTCATCTAGCCCACCTCGTTCAGCCTTGGTTAAATTATTAAATTTACGTTCTGAAATCAATTTAGAATCCAATAATTGTTGCAAAAAGGCTTTTCTTTTTTGAACGACTTCTAGGCTAGGAACATTATCGGATTTCCCACGATTATCCTTTGAACTAGTTAAGACACGGTTATCAAGAGAATCATCCTTGATAAAGGCCTGTGGGATGATGTGGTCAATGTCATAGTTGCTCAGTTGGTTGATATCAAGAGCTTCTCCAGTGTACATATCCTTCCCATTTTGGAGATAGTAAAGGAAGAGACGATCATTTTGAAGTTGAATATTATCTGTTGGATGTTCTTTTAATATATTTGAATCAAGCCCAGGTGCTAAATTTTTTAGTGCATCTTCAATGCGCTTATATCTTTGTTGAGAATTCTTTTTCCCTCTGCCAGTTGTCTGATTTTCTCGTGCCATCTCAATCACAATGGACTCAGGAGCATGGCCCATAACCTTGACAAGTTCATCAACAATCTTGATACTTTGTAAAATTCCCTTTTTAATGGCAGGGCTTCCTGGGAGTTCTTGGACGACTTGCTTCACATCATCTGTCTTGCCAACCACTTGTGCTTTTTGGATAATTTCTTTGAAGGAAAGTCCGTCATCATTGATTAACTGCATAAAGTTGCGATTGCTGTAACCGTCATCAATCAGATAATCAAGAATCGTTTTGCCGCTTTTTTTATCATGGATGCCATTAATCAGCTTGGCAGAGAGCTTTCCCCAACCGGTATAGTGTCGACGAGTCAGTGCCTTGATTACTTTCTCATCAAAGATAGAGGCATATTGTGCAAGATGCTGCTTAATCATCTCACGATCTTCAAAGATAGTTAGCGTGTGGACGATATTTTCAAGAATCTCTTCATTTTTAGGGTCATCCATAAACTCCTTATCCTTGATAATCTTGAGCAAATCATGGTAAGTAGAAAGACTAGCGTTAAATTGTTTTTCAATTCCTTTTAGTTCGATTCCATCGTAGCCATCAACAGTGTGTAGATAATGAATGATATCTTTTTCAGTTACTTTTCTTTTCTCTTTGAATAATTGATTGACAATTTGCTTCTTCTGAGCACTATCAAGGAATTGATAGTCTCTTAATCCTTCTGCAATAAATTTTACTTTTGTTAATTCATTATAGACAGCAAATGTTTCATACAAGAGACTGTGTTTAGGCAAAACTTTTTCTTCTGGCAGATACAAGTCATAGTTAGTCATCTTATTGATGAAGTCTTCCGCAGAGCTTGCTTTATCAACAATTTCTTCAAAATTCCAAGGTCTTATTGCTTGGTCAGAATTTCGAGTAAGCCAAGCAAAATCACGATTGCCACGAGCCAATGGGCCAACGTAGTAAGGAATACGGAAAGTTAAGATTTTCTCTATCTTTTCTTTATTGTCCTTCAGAAATGGATAATGTTCTCCTTGCCGACGGAGAATGGCATTCATTTCTTGAAGATGAATTTGATGAGGAATAGAACCATTATCAAAGGTGCGTTGTTTTCTCAAAAAATCTTCACGTTCGATTTTATCAAGGAAATAATCTGTTCCTTCGAATTTAGAGAGAAGATTTTTGATATATTTGTAAAATGTTTCTTGAGTGGTCTTGCCATCGATATATCCAGCATACCCATCTTTAGATTGGTCAGAAAAAACTTCATCATATTTTTCTGGAAGATTGGCTTTGATGAATTGTTTTAAAGCTGCCAAGTCTTTTTGGTGATTTTCATAGCGCTCAATCATAGATGCTGATAATGGAGCCTTGGTTGAAGGATCTGTGACAGTCAAAATGCCTGATAGAAGAATAGCATCATAGAGTTTTTTGGCAACTAAGAAAAGATCAGCAAAGTCATCTCCAATTTGTCCGAGCAAGTTTTCCAAATCCTCATCATAGGTATCTTTAGAAAATTGTAGCGGAGCTTTTTCTTCTAAGTCAAAATGTTTTTTGAAATCAGCTTGATTTCCTACAATCAACTTGAGAAATTCCGAAAACAAACCAGTGGACTTTTCATCAGGAAAGAGTCTTAGAACGCGTTCTCTCTTTGCAGATTTACTAATTTTATCGGTAAAAATTGCTTCTATTTGTGCGTTTTGCCCACTAAGTGAACTTCCTTCAAAGGTGTTGTCGTAAATGCTTATAAACTCGTTAAAGATTTTTTGAATATCATTATTTTTTATATCGAAAGCTTCTTCATATAAAAAATGCCCACGGTATTTAATCATATGAGCTAATACTAGATAGATCAAGCGCAAGTCAGCTTTTTCTTTCGAATCAGCCAGTTGCTTTCTCAAATGATAGATAGTTGGAAATTGCTTATGGTATTCTTTTTCTTCTGCCAAGGTAGCAAAAATAGGGTATTTACTCCCTCTTTTATCCTCAGGAATTAAAAAGGAGTCATCCAATCGATGAAAGAAACCACTATCCAACTTGCTCATTTCTTCAAAAAAGATTTCTTGGAGATAGCGAAGACGATTTTTCCGACGGGTATAGCGACGACGTGCAGTTCGTTTGAGGCGTCTATCCTCAGCGGTTGTCCCTTCATCAAATAATAAAGCTCCGATGAGGTTTTTCTTGATAAAGTGTTTATCGGTATTGCCCAAAACTTTCATCTTTTTAGATGGCACTTTATAGTCATCTGTAATAACGGCCCATCCGACGCTGTTAGTTCCGATATCGAGTCCAATAGAGTAAGGTTTATTGCTCATTTAGTCTTCTCCTTTGAGTTATACTCTTTAAGTTCTAATTAGTAATAGCTAATATATTAACCTTAGCTAAATTATATATCTTTTGGCTATTAAAATCAAGAAATTGTAAAACGTTTTCATTGTGTAAATTTTTAAATCGTTATAAAATGGAATGTTATTCTATTTCATATAGATTTCTTCTTGCAATTTTTAAAAGAATGGTATACAATACAAGTGTTGGAACTATTCGAAACAACACAGCAAGTTAAAATAAGGCTTTGTCCGTACACAACTTGAAAAAGTGCGCACCGATTCGGTGCTTTTTATTTTATTATACTAATTCATTGTGCTCTTATTTTTGTTAAAAAAACAAATAATATCATAGCGCTTTCATGAAGTTTGATACCAATTCGATGGAGCTTATAAGTAGGTTAACTGAGAAATACAGATTTCTTTTTAGATTATAGATGTTCTGAAGAATAGCAATACAAAAAAGAACTGGGATAATTAACTATCCTAGCTCTTTTTATATGGAATTTTCTTCTATTTCCCCTCAGCTAACTCTTTTCCGAGTTGGATGAGGTAGTCTTTCAAGTCGTCTTTGACCTGTGGGTGTTTGAGAGCGTAGTCGATGGAGGTTTTCATAAAGCCAAACTTGTCTCCGACATCGTAACGAGCCCCTTTGAACTCACGAGCAAATACACGTTGTGTTTTATTGAGGGTATCGATTGCATCTGTCAGCTGAATTTCATTTCCTGCACCTGGAGCTTGGTTTTCGAGGATTTGGAAAATTTCAGGAGTGAGGAGGTAGCGTCCGATGATAGCAAGGTCACTAGGAGCGTCCTCTGGAGCTGGTTTTTCAACGAAGGTTTCAACGCTGTAAAGACCGTCTTTTCCTTCGCCTTGCGGAGCAATAACCCCATAAGCAGAGACTTCGTCATGAGGGACTGGCATAACAGCGATAGTGGACGCGTGGGTACGTTCGTAGTCATCCATGAGTTGTTTGGTAAGCGGAACAGCCTTTTCGTCTGTGATATCCATCAAGTCATCACCAAGCATAACGACAAAAGGTTCATTTCCAACGAAAGCTTTGGCTTGCAAAACAGCATCTCCGAGACCACGTGGATGTGTTTGACGGATAAAATGCAGGCGCATGCCGGTTGTCTCATCAACCAGCTTCAGAAGATCTGTTTTCCCTTTTTCTTTAAGGTTGTATTCCAATTCGAAGTTTGAATCAAAATGGTCCTCGATAGAACGTTTTGACTTACCCGTAACAACCAAGATGTCTTCGATTCCAGACTTGAGGGCTTCTTCAACGATAAACTGGATAGTGGGCTTGTCTACGATTGGCAACATTTCCTTGGCCAAGGCCTTAGTTGCTGGGAGGAAGCGAGTTCCCAATCCAGCGGCAGGGATGACTGCTTTTCTGACTTTTTGTTTCATGATGTTCCTTTCTATAAGGGTCTAAGACCATTCGTTTTCTGCTTTAAATTCATTGTTCATGATGTCAGTGATTGCTTCTTTGATATTGACACCTTCGTAGATGACTCGGTAAATAGCCTGTGTGATTGGCATGTAGACACCCAATTCCTGAGCCAGCTCGTAAGCTGCTCGAGTTGTTGAGATTCCTTCGATGACCATGCCCATATTAGCTTCGATGTCTGCGAGGGATTCTCCACGACCGAGAGCATCACCAGCTCTCCAGTTACGAGAGTGGATAGATGTCCCAGTTACGATCAAATCCCCAACTCCAGAAAGCCCGCTATAAGTCAGAGGATTAGCTCCCAGAGCGACCCCTAGACGGGTGATTTCAGCCAGGCCACGGGCAATGATAGCCGCCTTGGCATTATCGCCAAATCCTAGACCATGTAGTGCCCCAGCGCCAACTGCGATGATGTTTTTGAGAGCACCAGCGGTTTCAACCCCGATAACATCCGTATTGGTATAGAGGCGGAAGTAGTGGTTGCTAAAGAGATTTTGGACGTACTGGGCCGTTTCAAGGTCTTTAGAGGCTGCAGTGATCAAGGTAATATCCCGTACAATCGTTTCCTCAGCGTGGCTAGGTCCTGAAACAACAACGACTTCACTACGAAGGTCAGCTGGGATTTCCTCTTCAAGAATAGTTGATAGACGTTTGTGGCTATCTGGTTCCAATCCTTTGGAGGCATGCATGATGACAACCTTGTGATCAAGCACCTTTGCTACTTGTTGGGCAACCAGTCTCGTTACTTTTGTTGGGACTACAAATAAAACAGCATCCACATCCTTTAGTGTTTCTTCTAAATCATGATAGGCTTTGATTTTTTCGTCGAGTAGGATATCTTTGAAATAGCGTTTGTTTGTATGTTGGTTATTGATTTCATCAATTTGGTCAGAAATATTTCCCCAAATTCGAACCTCGTGTCCATTGTCGTTTAGGACCTGCGAAAGGGCAGTTCCCCAAGAACCAGGACCCAAGACAGCGATGGTTTGTTTCTTCATCTTTTCCTCCTTGTAAGAGTTCTTCCTTTCATTTTACCATAAAAAGCCTTTTCATGCATCACCTGTAGGTGAAAGCGCACTAATTTATAACAAGGAGACTTCTTTGACAAGATGCCTCTTTTTTGCTAGAATAGCATCAATATGAACGAATGAGAAGGAGCTGACGCAGGATGTCGCTCCCTTTATCTATTTTATTAGGAGGAAATATGCTCATTAAAAAAATAAAAACCTATAAATGGCAGGCCTTGGCATCCCTAATGATGACAGGCTTGATGGTTGCGAGCTCGCTCTTACAACCACGCTATCTGCAAGAGGTGTTAGAGGCTTTGTTGACCGGAAGAAATGAGGCTATTTATAGTATTGGCGCTTGGTTGATAGGAGTAGCCCTAGTCGGTCTGGTTGCAGGTGGGGTCAATGTAACGCTTGCAGCCTACATTGCTCAAGGAGTGTCTTCGGACCTTCGGGAAGACGCTTTTCGCAAGATCCAGACTTTTTCTTATGCCAATATCGAGCAATTCAATGCGGGTAACCTTGTCGTCCGAATGACCAATGATATCAACCAAATTCAGAACGTGGTGATGATGGCTTTTCAAATTCTTTTCCGTCTCCCTCTTCTCTTTATCGGTTCCTTTATCTTGGCGGTTCACACTCTTCCGTCACTTTGGTGGGTGATTGTCCTCATGGTGTTCCTAATCTTTGCACTAACTGCCATCATGATGGGAATGATGGGACCACGGTTTGCTAAGTTTCAAACCCTTCTTGAACGGATCAATGCTATCGCTAAGGAAAATCTACGTGGTGTGCGCGTGGTCAAATCCTTTGTACAGGAAAAAGCACAATTTGACAAATTTACCGAGGTTTCAGATGAACTTCTCGGACAAAATCTTTATATCGGTTATGCCTTCTCAGTTATAGAACCCGTTATGATGCTAGTCGGCTATGGGGCAGTCTTCCTCTCTATCTGGTTGGTGGCAGGTATGGCTCAGTCAGATCCATCTGTTGTGGGCTCTATTGCTTCCTTTATCAACTATCTCAGCCAGATTATCTTTACCATCATCATGGTTGGATTTTTAGGAAATTCTGTCAGTCGTGCCATGATTTCCTTGCGTCGTATTCGCGAAATTCTAGATACCGAGCCAGCGATGACCTTTAAAGATCTCCCAGATGAAGAGTTAGAAGGAAGTCTCTCTTTTGAAAATGTGACCTTCACCTATCCTAATGATGATGAGCCTATGCTGAAGAATGTAACCTTTGATATTGCGCCTGGTCAGATGGTCGGTGTGGTTGGGGCGACTGGAGCAGGGAAGTCCACCCTAGCTCAGTTAATTCCGCGACTTTTTGACCCACAGGAGGGATCTATCAAGATTGGTGGCAAGGATATTCGAGACGTCAGCGAGGGAACCTTGCGTAAAACAGTTTCCATCGTCTTGCAACGTGCTATTCTCTTTAGCGGGACCATTGCAGATAATCTTCGCCAAGGAAAAGGCAATGCCAGCGTGTCAGAAATGGAACGTGCAGCACGGATTGCCCAAGCCAGCGAATTTATCGGACGCATGGAAAATAAATTTGAGAGTCAGGTCGAAGAGCGAGGCACCAATTTTTCTGGTGGACAAAAGCAACGGATGTCCATTGCCCGTGGGATTGTCAGCAATCCCCGTATCCTGATTTTTGACGATTCGACTTCGGCATTGGATGCCAAGTCAGAAAGACTCGTACAGGAAGCTTTGAACAAAGACCTGAAAGGGACGACAACTATTATCATCGCTCAAAAGATCAGTTCAGTCGTCCATGCGGACAAGATTTTGGTCTTGGACCAAGGGCGCTTGATTGGAGAAGGACGGCATGCAGACTTGGTAGCTAACAATGCCGTCTACCGCGAAATCTACGAAACACAAAAGGGAAAGGAGGAATAAAATGAAAACCGTTCGATTTTTCTGGAATTATTTTAAAGTTTACAAGTTCTCCTTTGTCATTGTGGTTCTGATGGTTGCAGTTGCGACGATTGCCCAAGCCCTTTTTCCAGTTTTTTCGGGTCAAGCAGTAACGGAGCTAGCTAACCTAGTTCTAGCTTATCAAAATGGAACTTCCGAACTAGCCTGGCAGAGTTTATCAGCTCTGATGCTGAATCTAGCTCTGGTTGTCCTCGCCCTAGTGGTATCCAGTTTGATTTACATGACCTTGATGACTCGTGTGATTGCTGAGTCGACAAATGAGATGCGTAAGGGCCTCTTTGGCAAACTTTCCCGTTTGACCGTTTCTTTCTTTGACCGCCATCAGGATGGCGATATCCTTTCTCGCTTCACGAGTGACTTGGACAATATCCTTCAAGCCTTCAATGAAAGCCTAGTTCAGGTCATGAGCAATATTGCTCTTTACATCGGTTTGATTTTTGTCATGTTTTCAAGAAATGTGACGCTAGCCCTGATAACAGTAGCCAGCACCCCAGTGGCCTTTCTCATGTTGGTTTTCATCGTGAAGATGGCTCGCAAGTACACCAATCTCCAGCAAAAAGAGGTTGGGAAACTCAACGCCTACATGGATGAGAGTATTTCTGGACAGAAAGCTGTTATCGTACAAGGAATTCAAGACGACATCGTAGCAGGCTTTGTGGAGCAAAATGAGCGCGTGCGTAAGGCAACCTTTAAAGGGAGAATGTTCTCAGGCATCCTCTTTCCAGTTATGAATGGGATGAGCTTGGTCAATACGGCCATCGTTATTTTTGCAGGTTCGGCGGTCCTGCTGAACGATCCAAGTATCGAAACAACGACAGCCCTAGGTTTGATTGTCATGTTTACCCAATTTTCTCAGCAGTACTACCAGCCGATTATCCAGGTGGCTGCGAGTTGGGGGAGCCTCCAGTTAGCCTTTACTGGAGCGGATCGTATCCAAGAAATGTTTGATGCAGAAGAAGAGATTCGTCCGCAAAATGCACCAGCCTTTACGGAATTGCGAGAAGGCGTTGAGATCAGTCACATTGATTTCTCTTATGTGCCAGACAAGCCGATTTTAAAAGATGTTAGCATTTCAGCTCCTAAGGGGCAGATGATAGCAGTTGTCGGCCCGACTGGTTCAGGGAAAACGACCATCATGAACCTCATCAATCGTTTCTACGATGTGGATGCAGGCAGCATTTGCTTTGATGGCAAAGACATCCGTGACTACGACTTGGACAGCCTGCGGAGCAAGGTCGGTATTGTCTTGCAGGATTCGGTCTTGTTTAGTGGAACAATCCGAGACAATATCCGCTTTGGTGTGCCAGATGCCAGTCAGGAAATGGTCGAAGCAGCTGCCAAGGCAACTCATATTCATGACTATATCGAAAGCTTGCCTGATAAGTATGATACCCTTATTGATGATGAGCAAAATATCTTCTCGACTGGTCAGAAACAATTGATTTCCATCGCTAGAACCTTGATGACAGATCCTCAAGTCCTAATCTTAGATGAGGCGACTTCCAATGTGGATACCGTAACAGAAAGCAAGATTCAACATGCCATGGAGGCAGTTGTAGCAGGACGAACCAGTTTTGTCATTGCCCATCGTCTCAAGACCATCCTCAATGCCGATCAGATTATTGTTCTCAAAGATGGAGAGGTTATTGAACGTGGAAATCATCACGAGTTGCTCAAACTCGGCGGTTTCTACTCGGAACTGTATCACAATCAATTTGTCTTCGAATAAAAAAGAAGTTGTCCTCGTTGGGCAGCTTTTTCTTGTCCATAAAAAATACTTATCACGGTCTTTAAAAAAACATATTAGACAGGAAAGGGTTGGAGTGATAAGATAAGACTGTCGCAAGAAAATCGAAAGGAGACACATCATGGCTAGAACGGTTGTAGGAGTTGCTGCAAACCTATGTCCTGTAGATGCAGAAGGGAAAAACATTCACTCATCTGTATCTTGTAAATTTGCAGAGAGCATTCGTCAAGTCGGTGGTCTCCCTTTAGTGATTCCTGTAGGAGATGAGTCCATTGTGCGCGATTATGTGGAAATGATTGACAAACTCATCTTGACAGGTGGGCAAAATGTCCATCCTCAGTTTTATGGAGAGAAAAAGACCATTGAGAGCGATGATTACAACCTTGTACGCGATGAGTTTGAACTAGCTCTCCTGAAAGAAGCGCTCCGTCAGAATAAACCAATTATGGCAATCTGCCGTGGTGTTCAGCTGGTCAATGTTGCTTTTGGCGGCACTCTCCACCAAGAAATTGAAGGTCACTGGCAAGGCTTGCCTTTTGGAACATCTCATTCTATTGAGACAGTAGAAGGAAGCGTGGTGGCTAAGTTGTTCGGAAAAGAAAGTCAGGTCAACTCAGTCCATCGCCAAAGTATCAAAGATCTGGCGCCTAATTTCCGTGTGACTGCTGTTGATCCAAGAGACCAGACCATCGAAGCGATTGAGTCTGTCGACGAGCATCGTATCATCGGCTTGCAGTGGCACCCAGAGTTTCTGGTCAATGAAGAAGATGGCAATTTAGAACTATTTGAGTATTTATTAAATGAATTGTAACGGTTAGAGTCTCTAGCCGTTTTTATTCGTCCTTTCAGATTTTTTATATTTTAGCAAATTTACGCAAACGTTTGAATTCTGATAAAAATTGGGCAAATTCAATAAAAAAGCTTGAAAAAATCGAAGGTAAGCGTTATGATAGAAAAGAAGAAATTTTGGAGGATTATCATGTCACATATTAAATTTGATTATTCAAAAGTTTTAGACAAATTTGTTGCCCCACATGAAGTGGAATACATGCAAGCACAAGTAACAGCTGCAGACGAATTGATCCGTAAAGGAACTGGTGCTGGTAGTGACTTTTTGGGTTGGTTGGACCTTCCTGAAAACTACGACCGCGAAGAATTCGACCGCATCTTGAAAGCTGCTGAGCAAATCAAATCAGACAGCGATGTCTTGGTTGTAATTGGTATCGGTGGATCTTACCTTGGTGCCAAAGCAGCTATCGACTTCTTGAACCACCACTTTGCCAACTTGCAAACAAAAGAAGAACGCAAAGCTCCACAAATCCTTTACGCAGGAAACTCAATCTCATCTACTTACCTTGCTGACTTGGTAGAGTACGTAGCTGACAAAGACTTCTCAGTAAACGTGATTTCTAAATCAGGTACAACAACAGAACCAGCGATCGCTTTCCGTGTCTTCAAAGAACTTTTGGTTAAGAAATACGGACAAGAAGAAGCTAACAAACGTATCTACGCTACAACTGACCGCCAAAAAGGTGCTGTTAAGGTTGAAGCAGATGCTAATGGTTGGGAAACATTTGTGGTTCCAGATGACATCGGTGGACGCTTCTCAGTATTGACAGCAGTTGGATTGCTTCCAATCGCAGCATCAGGTGCAGACATCAAAGCCCTTATGGAAGGTGCGAACGCAGCTCGTAAAGACTACACTTCAGACAAGATTGCTGAAAATGAAGCTTACCAATACGCAGCAGTTCGTAACATCCTTTACCGTAAAGGCTACGCTACTGAAATCTTGGTAAACTACGAACCATCACTTCAATACTTCTCAGAATGGTGGAAACAATTGGCTGGTGAGTCAGAAGGGAAAGACCAAAAAGGAATTTACCCAACTTCAGCAAACTTCTCAACTGACTTGCACTCATTGGGTCAATTTATCCAAGAAGGAACTCGTATCATGTTCGAAACAGTTGTCCGTGTTGACAAACCACGTAAGAACGTGATCATTCCTACTTTGGAAGAAGACCTTGACGGACTTGGTTACCTTCAAGGAAAAGACGTTGACTTTGTAAACAAAAAAGCGACTGACGGTGTTCTTCTTGCCCACACTGACGGTGATGTACCAAACATGTACGTGACTCTTCCAGAGCAAGACGCTTTCACTCTTGGTTACACTATCTACTTCTTCGAATTGGCAATTGCCCTTTCAGGTTACTTGAATGCTATCAACCCATTTGACCAACCAGGTGTTGAAGCTTACAAACGTAACATGTTTGCCCTTCTTGGAAAACCAGGATTTGAAGAATTGAGCAAAGAGCTTAACGCACGTCTATAATAGAAGAAAAGAGTGGTTTGTCCACTCTTTTTACTCTCTTTATTCGTAGACATTGGACTCAGGCGAGACTTGTGATATAATATAGAAAGCAAAAAGGCAGACGCCTAGAGACTTTATAGGAGAAACTATGTCAAAAGATATCCGCGTACGCTACGCACCAAGTCCAACAGGACTACTACACATCGGAAATGCCCGTACAGCATTATTCAACTACCTTTACGCACGCCATCATGGTGGAACTTTTATTATTCGTATCGAAGATACCGACCGTAAACGCCATGTTGAGGATGGTGAACGTTCACAGCTTGAAAACCTTCGTTGGTTGGGCATGGACTGGGATGAAAGTCCAGAGACGCATGAAAATTACCGCCAATCTGAGCGTTTGGAACTCTATCAAAAATACATTGACCAATTGCTAGCTGAAGGAAAAGCCTACAAATCTTACGTCACAGAAGAAGAGTTGGCAGCTGAACGCGAACGCCAAGAAGCAGCTGGCGAAACACCACGTTACATCAATGAATATCTTGGCATGAGCGAAGAAGAAAAAGCAGCTTACATTGCAGAACGTGAAGCAGCCGGTATCATCCCAACTGTCCGTTTGGGTGTTAATGAATCTGGTATCTACAAATGGCATGATATGGTCAAAGGTGATATCGAGTTTGAAGGTGGCAACATCGGCGGTGACTGGGTGATTCAGAAGAAAGATGGCTACCCAACTTACAACTTTGCCGTTGTCATCGATGACCATGATATGCAGATTTCTCATGTTATCCGCGGTGATGACCACATTGCCAACACCCCAAAACAGCTCATGGTCTATGAAGCGCTTGGTTGGGATGCACCTGAGTTTGGTCACATGACTTTGATCATCAACTCTGAAACGGGTAAAAAATTGTCTAAACGTGACACCAACACCCTTCAATTTATCGAAGATTACCGTAAGAAGGGCTATCTTCCAGAAGCTGTCTTTAACTTTATCGCCCTTCTTGGCTGGAACCCTGGTGGGGAAGACGAAATCTTCTCTCGTGAGGAACTGATTAAACTCTTTGATGAAAATCGTCTCAGCAAGTCACCAGCTGCCTTCGATCAGAAGAAACTAGACTGGATGAGCAACGACTACATCAAGAGAGCCGATCTAGCTACTATCTTTGAAATGGCAAAACCATACTTAGAAGAAGCAGGGCGTTTGACTGACAAGTCTGAAAAAATGGTGGAACTCTACAAACCACAAATGAAGTCAGTGGATGAAATCGTTCCATTGACAGATCTTTTCTTCTCAGATTTCCCAGAGCTGACAGATGCTGAGCGCGAGGTCATGGCAGGAGAAACCGTTCCGGTTGTTCTAGAAGCCTTCAAAGCGAAACTAGAAGCAATGACAGATGAAGAATTTGTGACAGAAAACATCTTCCCACAAATCAAAGCAGTTCAAAAAGAAACGGGTATTAAAGGGAAAAACCTCTTCATGCCGATTCGTATTGCTGTATCAGGTGAAATGCATGGACCAGAACTTCCAGATACGATTTACCTATTAGGTCGTGAGAAATCTATCCAGCATATCGATAATATGCTCAAAGAGATTTCTAAATAAAAAGGACTTCCGATGGGTACATGGGAAAAGATGTATGAAGAAGCACGAGCCTTATACAATCCTCATGAAGTTTCTGACTTTGTTTATGCTAACCATGTTGTTGCTGCAGTAGAAGCAGAAGATGGTCAGATCTTCACAGGATTTTGTATGGAGGGCACTTGTGGCGTTTTTCATCTCTGTGCAGAACGAGCTGCTCTCTTCAATATGTATCAATTTTCAGGACAAACTAAAGTTAAGAAAATCCTCGCCTTTCGAGACAAACCTCCCTACGGCGAAGGATCAGGTATGCCCTGTGGCGCTTGCAGAGAATTTCTCTTAGAATTGAATGCTGAAAATAAAGAAGCAGAGTTCATGATGAACTACGAAACAAGAAAAACAATTAAGGTTGCTGAATTGATCCCTTACTGGTGGGGAGAGGAACGCGCGATTAATTGGCAAGATAAATAGAAGGAGTCAGTTGAACTGGCTTTTTCCTTTATCTTTTCAGAATTTCGATAAAGAGGAAAAAAGTCCTTGACAAAGGTAAAAAAGTAGGTATAATAGAAAGAGTTGAAAAGCTCAAGGTCCGTTGGTCAAGGGGTTAAGACACCGCCTTTTCACGGCGGTAACACGGGTTCGAATCCCGTACGGACTATGGTGTATTGCGGTTAAAAAAACTTGAAAAAAGTTTAAAAAATCTGTTGACAGAGACAGATGGCTGTGATATACTAATATAGTTGTCGCTTGAGAGAGAATGAGTGACAAAGACCTTTGAAAACTGAACAAGACGAACCAATGTGCAGGGCACTATAACTAAGGTTATAGTACTGAACAATGAAAAAAACAATAAATCTGTCAGTGACAGAAATGAGTAAGAACTCAAACTTTTAATGAGAGTTTGATCCTGGCTCAGGACGAACGCTGGCGGCGTGCCTAATACATGCAAGTAGAACGCTGAAGAGAGGAGCTTGCTCTTCTTGGATGAGTTGCGAACGGGTGAGTAACGCGTAGGTAACCTGCCTGGTAGCGGGGGATAACTATTGGAAACGATAGCTAATACCGCATAATAGTAGATGTTGCATGACATTTGCTTAAAAGGTGCAATTGCATCACTACCAGATGGACCTGCGTTGTATTAGCTAGTTGGTGAGGTAACGGCTCACCAAGGCAACGATACATAGCCGACCTGAGAGGGTGATCGGCCACACTGGGACTGAGACACGGCCCAGACTCCTACGGGAGGCAGCAGTAGGGAATCTTCGGCAATGGACGGAAGTCTGACCGAGCAACGCCGCGTGAGTGAAGAAGGTTTTCGGATCGTAAAGCTCTGTTGTAAGAGAAGAACGAGTGTGAGAGTGGAAAGTTCACACTGTGACGGTATCTTACCAGAAAGGGACGGCTAACTACGTGCCAGCAGCCGCGGTAATACGTAGGTCCCGAGCGTTGTCCGGATTTATTGGGCGTAAAGCGAGCGCAGGCGGTTAGATAAGTCTGAAGTTAAAGGCTGTGGCTTAACCATAGTACGCTTTGGAAACTGTTTAACTTGAGTGCAAGAGGGGAGAGTGGAATTCCATGTGTAGCGGTGAAATGCGTAGATATATGGAGGAACACCGGTGGCGAAAGCGGCTCTCTGGCTTGTAACTGACGCTGAGGCTCGAAAGCGTGGGGAGCAAACAGGATTAGATACCCTGGTAGTCCACGCCGTAAACGATGAGTGCTAGGTGTTAGACCCTTTCCGGGGTTTAGTGCCGCAGCTAACGCATTAAGCACTCCGCCTGGGGAGTACGACCGCAAGGTTGAAACTCAAAGGAATTGACGGGGGCCCGCACAAGCGGTGGAGCATGTGGTTTAATTCGAAGCAACGCGAAGAACCTTACCAGGTCTTGACATCCCTCTGACCGCTCTAGAGATAGAGCTTTCCTTCGGGACAGAGGTGACAGGTGGTGCATGGTTGTCGTCAGCTCGTGTCGTGAGATGTTGGGTTAAGTCCCGCAACGAGCGCAACCCCTATTGTTAGTTGCCATCATTCAGTTGGGCACTCTAGCGAGACTGCCGGTAATAAACCGGAGGAAGGTGGGGATGACGTCAAATCATCATGCCCCTTATGACCTGGGCTACACACGTGCTACAATGGCTGGTACAACGAGTCGCAAGCCGGTGACGGCAAGCTAATCTCTTAAAGCCAGTCTCAGTTCGGATTGTAGGCTGCAACTCGCCTACATGAAGTCGGAATCGCTAGTAATCGCGGATCAGCACGCCGCGGTGAATACGTTCCCGGGCCTTGTACACACCGCCCGTCACACCACGAGAGTTTGTAACACCCGAAGTCGGTGAGGTAACCTTTTAGGAGCCAGCCGCCTAAGGTGGGATAGATGATTGGGGTGAAGTCGTAACAAGGTAGCCGTATCGGAAGGTGCGGCTGGATCACCTCCTTTCTAAGGATAAGGAACTGCACATTGGTCTTGTTTAGTCTTGAGAGGTCTTGTGGGGCCTTAGCTCAGCTGGGAGAGCGCCTGCTTTGCACGCAGGAGGTCAGCGGTTCGATCCCGCTAGGCTCCATTGGTGAGAGATCACCAAGTAATGCACATTGAAAATTGAATATCTATATCAAATAGTAACAAGAAAATAAACCGAAACGCTGTAGTATTAAAAGAGTTTATGACTGAAAGGTCAAAAAATAAGGTTAAGTTAATAAGGGCGCACGGTGGATGCCTTGGCACTAGGAGCCGAAGAAGGACGTGACAAACGACGATATGCCTTGGGTAGCTGTAAGTAAGCGATGATCCAGGGATTTCCGAATGGGGGAACCCAACAGGTACTACCTGTTACCCGCATCTGTTAAGGATGTGAGGAGGAAGACGCAGTGAACTGAAACATCTAAGTAGCTGCAGGAAGAGAAAGCAAAAGCGATTGCCTTAGTAGCGGCGAGCGAAACGGCAGGAGGGCAAACCGAAGAGTTTACTCTTCGGGGTTGTAGGACTGCAATGTGGACTCAAAGATTATAGAAGAATGATTTGGGAAGATCAGCCAAAGAGAGTAATAGCCTCGTATTTAAAATAGTCTTTGTACCTAGCAGTATCCTGAGTACGGCGGGACACGTGAAATCCCGTCGGAATCTGGGAGGACCATCTCCCAACCCTAAATACTCCCTAGTGACCGATAGTGAACCAGTACCGTGAGGGAAAGGTGAAAAGCACCCCGGGAGGGGAGTGAAATAGAACCTGAAACCGTGTGCCTACAACAAGTTCGAGCCCGTTAATGGGTGAGAGCGTGCCTTTTGTAGAATGAACCGGCGAGTTACGATATGATGCGAGGTTAAGTTGAAGAGACGGAGCCGCAGGGAAACCGAGTCTGAATAGGGCGAATTAGTATCATGTCGTAGACCCGAAACCATGTGACCTACCCATGAGCAGGTTGAAGGTGCGGTAAGACGCACTGGAGGACCGAACCAGGGCACGTTGAAAAGTGCTTGGATGACTTGTGGGTAGCGGAGAAATTCCAAACGAACTTGGAGATAGCTGGTTCTCTCCGAAATAGCTTTAGGGCTAGCGTCGACATAAAGATTCTTGGAGGTAGAGCACTGTTTGGGTGAGGGGTCCATCCCGGATTACCAATCTCAGATAAACTCCGAATGCCAATGAATTATGGTCGGCAGTCAGACTGCGAGTGCTAAGATCCGTAGTCGAAAGGGAAACAGCCCAGACCACCAGCTAAGGTCCCAAAATAATTGTTAAGTGGAAAAGGATGTGGGGTTGCACAGACAACTAGGATGTTAGCTTAGAAGCAGCTATTCATTCAAAGAGTGCGTAATAGCTCACTAGTCGAGTGACCCTGCGCCGAAAATGTACCGGGGCTAAAACAATTTACCGAAGCTGTGGATACCTTTATAGGTATGGTAGGAGAGCGTTCTATGTGTGAAGAAGGTATACCGTGAGGAGTGCTGGAACGCATAGAAGTGAGAATGCCGGTATGAGTAGCGAAAGACAGGTGAGAATCCTGTCCACCGTAAGACTAAGGTTTCCAGGGGAAGGCTCGTCCGCCCTGGGTTAGTCGGGACCTAAGGAGAGACCGAAAGGTGTATCCGATGGACAACAGGTTGATATTCCTGTACTAGAGTATGTAGTGATGGAGGGACGCAGTAGGCTAACTAAAGCAGACGAATGGAAGAGTCTGTCTAAGCAGTGAGGTGTGAATTGAGTCAAATGCTTAGTTCTATAACATTGAGCTGTGATGGGGAGCGAAGTTTAGTAGCGAAGTTAGTGACGTCACACTGCCAAGAAAAGCTTCTAGCGTTTAAACATACTCTACCCGTACCGCAAACCGACACAGGTAGTCGAGGCGAGTAGCCTCAGGTGAGCGAGAGAACTCTCGTTAAGGAACTCGGCAAAATGACCCCGTAACTTCGGGAGAAGGGGTGCTGACTTTACGTCAGCCGCAGTGAATAGGCCCAAGCAACTGTTTATCAAAAACACAGCTCTCTGCTAAATCGTAAGATGATGTATAGGGGGTGACGCCTGCCCGGTGCTGGAAGGTTAAGAGGAGTGCTTAGCGTAAGCGAAGGTATGAATTGAAGCCCCAGTAAACGGCGGCCGTAACTATAACGGTCCTAAGGTAGCGAAATTCCTTGTCGGGTAAGTTCCGACCCGCACGAAAGGCGTAATGATTTGGGCACTGTCTCAACGAGAGACTCGGTGAAATTTTAGTACCTGTGAAGATGCAGGTTACCCGCGACAGGACGGAAAGACCCCATGGAGCTTTACTGCAGTTTGATATTGAGTGTCTGTACCACATGTACAGGATAGGTAGGAGTCTATGAGATCGGGACGCCAGTTTCGAAGGAGACGTTGTTGGGATACTACCCTTGTGTTATGGCCACTCTAACCCGGATAGGTTATCCCTATCGGAGACAGTGTCTGACGGGCAGTTTGACTGGGGCGGTCGCCTCCTAAAAGGTAACGGAGGCGCCCAAAGGTTCCCTCAGAATGGTTGGAAATCATTCGCAGAGTGTAAAGGTATAAGGGAGCTTGACTGCGAGAGCTACAACTCGAGCAGGGACGAAAGTCGGGCTTAGTGATCCGGTGGTTCCGTATGGAAGGGCCATCGCTCAACGGATAAAAGCTACCCTGGGGATAACAGGCTTATCTCCCCCAAGAGTTCACATCGACGGGGAGGTTTGGCACCTCGATGTCGGCTCGTCGCATCCTGGGGCTGTAGTCGGTCCCAAGGGTTGGGCTGTTCGCCCATTAAAGCGGCACGCGAGCTGGGTTCAGAACGTCGTGAGACAGTTCGGTCCCTATCCGTCGCGGGCGTAGGAAATTTGAGAGGATCTGCTCCTAGTACGAGAGGACCAGAGTGGACTTACCGCTGGTGTACCAGTTGTCTTGCCAAAGGCATCGCTGGGTAGCTATGTAGGGAAGGGATAAACGCTGAAAGCATCTAAGTGTGAAACCCACCTCAAGATGAGATTTCCCATGATTTTATATCAGTAAGAGCCCTGAGAGATGATCAGGTAGATAGGTTAGAAGTGGAAGTGTGGCGACACATGTAGCGGACTAATACTAATAGCTCGAGGACTTATCCAAAGTAACTGAGAATACGAAGTGTGAGGTTTTCTTGGTATTTGATAGATATTCAATTTTGAGTAGGTATTACTCAGAGTTAAGTGACGATAGCCTAGGAGATACACCTGTACCCATGCCGAACACAGCAGTTAAGCCCTAGAACGCCGGAAGTAGTTGGGGGTTGCCCCCTGTGAGATATGGAAGTCGCTTAGCTTGAGGGAGTTTAGCTTAGTTGTAATTGAGAGGAAATCGAAATTACAATCGGCGGATGAGAGAAACGAAGTTTCTTACCGTTGGCTGAGCTAGACTCCGCCCTTTGGGAGTTTAGCTCAGCTGGGAGAGCATCTGCCTTACAAGCAGAGGGTCAGCGGTTCGATCCCGTTAACTCCCATTTTAGCGGGTGTAGTTTAGTGGTAAAACTACAGCCTTCCAAGCTGTTGTCGCGAGTTCGATTCTCGTCACCCGCTTTGAACTTTGTTCAATTACCAAGTTTTTTAAACTTGGGCGCGTAGCTCAGGTGGTTAGAGCGCACGCCTGATAAGCGTGAGGTCGGTGGTTCGAGTCCACTCGTGCCCATTTATAAATATGGTCCGTTGGTCAAGGGGTTAAGACACCGCCTTTTCACGGCGGTAACACGGGTTCGAATCCCGTACGGACTATTTATTGGAGGATTACCCAAGTCCGGCTGAAGGGAACGGTCTTGAAAACCGTCAGGCGTGTAAAAGCGTGCGTGGGTTCGAATCCCACATCCTCCTTTTTATATTAACGCGGGATGGAGCAGCTCGGTAGCTCGTCGGGCTCATAACCCGAAGGTCGTAGGTTCAAATCCTGCTCCCGCAATTTGGCTCGGTAGCTCAGTTGGTAGAGCAATGGATTGAAGCTCCATGTGTCGGCGGTTCGATTCCGTCTCGCGCCATATTTTATTTATAACTTGGAAGGGTAGCGAAGAGGCTAAACGCGGCGGACTGTAAATCCGCTCCTTCGGGTTCGGGGGTTCGAATCCCTCCCCTTCCATTACTTTAGTTACGGGCATAGTTTAAAGGTAGAACTAAGGTCTCCAAAACCTTCAGTGTGGGTTCAATTCCTACTGCCCGTGTTAATATGATTATGGCGGGTGTGGTGAAGTGGTTAACACACCAGATTGTGGCTCTGGCATGCGTGGGTTCGATCCCCATCACTCGCCTATTTTATATTATTGGGGTATAGCCAAGCGGTAAGGCAAGGGACTTTGACTCCCTCATGCGTTGGTTCGAATCCAGCTACCCCAGTTACTATTTGCCGGCGTGGCGGAATTGGCAGACGCGCTGGACTCAAAATCCAGTGTCCGCAAGGACGTGCCGGTTCGACCCCGGCCGCCGGTATAGTAATAAAGACAAGGTTTTCGGACCTTGTCTTTTTTTCTTTGTTGTATGTCGAGTTACCAATTTTTTCCATTTTAAAATAAATCATCAAGTTTATTAGCCAATATTTTCTGTTTGCTAGGGTACAAATGAGAATAAGTATCAATTGTTGTTGTTATAGATGCATGTCCTAATCTTTCTTTGACAACAAGATAATCTTCTCCTTGATTTATTAGTAATGATGCATGAGAGTGTCTCAAATCATGAATTCTTATTTTCTTTAAATCTTTATCCCTTTCTAGTATTTGCTTAAACTTCTTATCAATCATATTTTTTGTAATAGTTATTGGTGTACTCTGTATTATTTGTAGTTCGTCAGTATTTTTGGTAAATTCCTTAAGTTTTTTTTTGTTTTTCTTTCCAATCTTTTAGCATTTCTGCTAATTTCTGATTGATTGTTATATTTCTAGTTCCTGATCGTGTTTTTGTTGTATTAATGTAGCTTGTATTACTTACAAAGTATACCGTTTTGGTAACGAAAAATGTATTTGTTAAAAGATTTATATCATTCCAGTTCAATGCGAGTATTTCTCCCATTCTCATCCCAGTAAAGAAAGCAATCACGAAAAACAGGTCATAGCTTATTTCATCATCTCGAATAAGTTCTCTAAATCTCGTGAATTCTTCTATGCTCCAAAATTTGATATTAGGCTTCCTAATTGGTAATTTTCTCAGATTCTCAACAGGATTTTTATCAATAAGGGATTTTCTTATACCAGTATCAAAAATTTTTTTAAGTAGAATTAAGACTTTATTAATTGTATTATAACTTAAAGTTTCATTTTCATTTTGTTTTTTAGGCTTTGTTTTTAGGTATTCACGAAATTCGAATATATGGTCATACGTTAATTTATTTAAATTTGTATTTTTAAAATAAGGCTTAATATGACGCTCATAATTGTTTCTTTGTGTACTTGTATAGCTTATTTTTCTGCCATTTTTCAAATCGTCTTCTTCAAGCAACTGGAATAACATATCTGTTGTTACTACAAAGTCAAATTGTTTTTCTTTTAATTCTACAACTCGAATATGTTGTTCCAGTTCTAGTGCTTCCTTTTTAGATTTTAATCCTTTTCGAATGATACGTATTCTTTTTTGTGTGACTGGGTGGAAACCATTAGAAACATCAACGGTCCATTTACCACTTTTAGTTTTACGAATAGTCATTCATTATGCTTCTTTCTGGAGTTCAATTCCTAGTAGTTCTTCAGCGACACTGGCTGGAATAGTACCAATCCGTTTGTTATCGTAGATATTAAAACCACGATTCACTAATAGTAATTTGCCAGTATGGATAATCTTTCTTGCAGTTCCTGGAGCAAATCCAAGTTCGATAAGGTCATCTTTTGTTACAGTTTTAATCATGTGATCTCCTTTTCTAATTAAATTAAGTAAGGGGAGGATTAACTCCCCTTGTTTGATACTTATTTTTGTTTTACATCTACTAAATGGATAGCATCCGCCTTGTAATACATCGTTGAACTAATCATAGTGGCTTGTAAATTGTCAAATGTAACTGGTACTTGATCCATTGCTTGGATATAGTCATTATCGACTAAAGCTTCTGGATTGTCTACTGAGACTTGGGTTGATTTCTTTTTGAATTGTCCATCCTTAATCGTTACATTGTATTTCCAACCAATGATTTTATCGGTATTAAAACGTCTTTCGCTACCATCTCGGTTTTTGATAATTTCTCCGTTTGCATCTGCTCGGACTTCTGTTTCAAATTTTGGAATAACTTCATCCAATTCAAATTTTGTTCCAATGTTATTAAAATTCCAGTCATTTTGTGAAAGCATTTTTGCCATAGTTAATTTCTCCTTTTGATATTTTCTTTGATTGTAGGGATTAAATCCTCTCTTTGAAAGAGAATTGCCCTTTCTATTAATCCACTTGCTAAATCTGGTGGATATTTCATATTGTTGAGTGCGAGATAGTTAGATTTCTCATACTCATGCAGTAAATTATTGTCGTATAGAAATTTATAAGCTTTTAGAATAGCCCCTGAACCTTTATAGGTAAACCATTCTAATTTTTGTTCTAGTTCTGTTTTTGGTTTTGGAATAATGATAGAGATAGGTTTTGAGTGACCTAAAAACTTTTCCCAAGTTCTCAAAGGTTTTGAGAAATGGCTATCACTATAGAATCTCACTTTTTCTTTGAGATATCCCTTGGTAAAGTTGAGAAGTTCTATTTCTGAATGCAACCATTCTTGAATGAAGTAGTGAGCTTTTTCTTTCCTAAGTTCTAACTCAGTTCTTATCCAATTTTCTATATACCGCTTGCTGATGCCGAGCTTCTCAGCTCGTTCTAAGCGTTTATCATAAATTCTAAGTCTTTCATCATCATTGGGTTTTCTCAAATATAAGGTTTGGCCGATTGTTTCATCTCCGTAGGTATTGTAGTAGGTGCTTTTTCCATATATAAAGCGTTTCTTCTGACAAATCTTTAGAAGCTGATTAGGAGTGAAATAGGGTGTTTCATTAAAATCATCTATTGCAATATCAATTCGTCTTACTGAAAATTGATTGTAATTGTAGTAGAGGTTGTTCAGAAACTGTCTTTCGGACAGACTATTTGGATCTAATACCATATCTCTAAAGAACTCGAGTGCCTGTCCTGACATGACAAGCATGTAGGACGACTCTTTCGCTCCATAGTAGATACGGATATTCCCATAATGAAACTGGCTATCATAGTTATAGTATTTAAGGCTCCCTTTATTCTCAATAAATAGGTTATAGTCAAGAAATAGAATATCTTCGATTATTTCTCTTGGCGAAAATTCAGTCTTATCAAACTGAATTTGAATCCAGTCAAATACAGAACGTAAATGTTCATTTTTTGCCATAGATTTTGATTCAACTTTTTGCCTAATTTTGCCACCCTTAAAATCTCCGAAACCCTTGGGAATACTGAATTCTTTCGATGGTACACCTAACTTGCAGAGGGTGGTGTTACTACACACCCTATCGGTCAAAAATGGTCCGTCCGCATCTACGCTCATTTTCGGCTTTCTGCCTCATGGCTCAGCCGAAAACTCGCTATTAGCCGAACCTATTTTTTGACCTCTTCTGAACAAAACCTAGTAAGCCGGTTTGCATCGACTCTTCAATATCTTGGATTTTCTTTTTTAGGTTGGAATTCTCAATTTTTATCAGTCGCATTTCTCGCTTAAATTCCTGTTTTAAGGCGCTCAGTTCATCGTAGAGCTCATCTATTACTTGGTTTAGGGATTCATGTTCATTGTCTGCTAGACTCCCAAATACGGCTTGTATAGCCTCTTTTAGACCTATTTCAAGTTTTAGTTTAGCTAACTTTTGAAATTGTCTAAGGTCTTCGTCTGTAAAATCATAGGCAACTGTATAACTTAATTGATGAGTTCTGGGATTTCTACTGATAGGAACTTTAATTTTCTTAAATTCCTTGCCACTTATCTCTTTAATCAGTTGAATCCAATTTTTAAGAGTAGAGGTAGAGTTTAGGCCAGAAATTTGATTGACTAACTCTTTATTGGTCATCTTTTTGTGAAACCTCCGAAATTTTCTTGTGCAACTGAAGAGTTTTCTGTGGTATAATTGTTACATAATATGTTTTGATCTTGGAACGAACGGCACATTTGTTTCAAGATTTTTTATTTTGTCGAATCCTACCTCCTTTATTAAAATTTTTTAAATCGACTACTAGTTACATACGCTTTTACCTCCTTTTATGCTATAATATTCTCAATGGAATATTCAATCTCAAAATAAATATTCCTTATGGAATAATTCTATTTTATACCGTTTAGAATATTTTGTCAAGCTAAAATATACGAATAAGAATATCTATAGGAGAATTATGTATACAGAGGATTATAAATTTTCAGAGAGGTTAAAAACTCTCAGAAAATCAAAAAAGTTAACTCAAGTACAAATATCGGAATTAATTGGAGTTCAACAAGGGACATATTCTCGGTGGGAGAATGGAACGTTAGAACCAGGATTAGAATTCGTTGTGAAATTAGCAAATATCTTTGGGACTACTACAGATTATTTGCTGGGACAAAAACCTTATTCAATTATCAGTAGTTTACCTCTAGAACAATTAGATCTTACCAATATTGCAAACTTTTCAAAGGATGAGTTTGATATTTTGAAACATTCAATAGCAGTTTCGGTGGCAAGAAATAAAATAAAGGCAACAGAACTAAAAGATAGAGTTATAGAAAAAAATCAGTTGTCAGAAAAAGATGCAGAACTTTTGAATAAGATTTTTGAAGAAGTTAAAACTTATTGGGAAAATTAGGAGGACGCTAGTCTTCAAAATTCCCTCCCAAAATGTGTCCAAAATATTGACAGAATTCTAGCTTTTCATTATAGTTCTTATGGAACTTTTTTTCTACAACAAAATAGGCTCCATAATATCCATAGGGGATTTACCCACTACAAATAGTATAGAGCCGGTTTTATTAATGTCCTGCATTTCCTAATAAGTTAACCATGACAACACCAATGATAATCAAAATTAAACCGATAATGCTATAAACATTTAGTGTTTCTTTGAAAATCATTACTGCGATAGAGGCTATCAAAACTAAACCGACAGCTGACCATGTTGCATAAGCTATTCCTACAGGAATTTTTTGCATTGCTAGTGATAAGAAATAGAAACAAACGCCATAGCTAAGTAGGGCAGAAACGGTTGGAATAGGCTTTGTAAAACCGTCTGATAATTTCAAAAGGTTAGTTCCCAATATCTCTCCTACAATGGCGATAAAAAGATAAAAGTATGACATGTCTTTAACCTCCTATATGTCATGTTTTTGCTCTAAGAGCTATTATAGCTATCCGTTTTTTATAAATCTTGGCACAAGTCATGAGAATTTGTAGTAAAACTGTGGCAGACACTTTTTCAGAACCAATAGCTGATAAGTTTAGTATATCATAAGATAAATTTTAAATAAAGTCTTAATTTATTTCAATGTCTTGCGTGGTCTCGATTTTACTGGTAAAATTACTTTTAAGAACTTTAAAAAAGAGGCTTCTATATTTGACAAAACAATGACTTGTTGTCCCGAATGTGGGCATCCTTTGGAGAAAAAATTTTTAAAAGATGAGGGAGATATTCCTTATTGTTCACAATGTGCGAGTTTTCGTTTTCCAGTCTTTAATACAGCAATTAGTGCGATTTTATTTAATGAAAAACATGATAAGATTCTCTTGATTAAGCAATATGACATGGCTGAGCATATTTTGCTAGCTGGTTATGTGTCTAATGATATTCACAACCAATTTCTACAATCATTAAAGGCAATTAATTTAGCCTCTCTTATTACGGATATGGGTAATAAAATTGCACAAAACTAGTCCAAAACTCTTTTTAATAAGGAGTATACTTTCTAGCATTTTATAGTTACTAAAAAGTATCTAAACTTTGGAAGTGATACTAAGTTTTAAAAAATATTATGGAAAAAAAGCTTATAAAATCAATATTTCTGAGATTTAAAACTAATAATATTAGACTCAAAATCCAGTGTCCATTAGGACGTGCCGGTTCGACCCCGGCCGCCGGTATAGTATGAAAGACAAGGTTTTCGGACCTTGTTTTTTGATTTAGTGAAGATTTTGATATTTTTCTTTAAGTACAGATAACTGATGAATCATCTTTTTTTCTTATTCTAGTCATTTTTAGTGTATTTTTGGTATAATATTACTTATTCACAATTTATTTTGATTATGAAAGAGTTTGGTGATTAATGTCTCGGTCTGTTGAATTACTAAAGAAACGTTACTTAAAGAATATAAAAGAGAACCCTGATTTATTTATTGGTATTGAGTTAGAATATCCTATTGTAAATTTAGAGGGTAAAGCTACAGATGGTGAAGTTGTTAAGAATCTCTTTCGGTATTTACCATCAGTACTGGGTTTTACTATCGAAAAAGTGGATGATTTTGGGAATCCAATTCAGTTGCTTGATCCAGTCAGTCAAGATACAATCTTATTCGAGGTTGCTTATACTACAATTGAGTTTGCATTCGGAAAGGCCGAATCTATCCAAGAGGTAGAAGAACGCTTTAACTTCTATATGGCTACGATTCAGAATAAGTTGGGCGAAGCTAATCATGCTATTGTTGGTTGTGGTATTCATCCCAACTGGGATAAAAATGAGAATTGTTCAGTGTCTTATCCCCGCTATCAGATGTTGATGGCTTATCTGAATTTGAGTAGAAATGTAACTAAATCAGATTTACATCATTTCCCTGAGTATGGTGCCTTTATCTGTGGAAGTCAGGTTCAACTAGACGTTTCAAGTTCCAACTACCTGCGTGTTATCAATGCTTTTACGCAAATTGAAGCTGCTAAAGCTTATTTGTTTGCAAACTCTGAGTTTTCTGGTGCGGATTGGGATACCAAAATTTCGAGAGATATTTTTTGGGAAGAATCCATGCATGGTATCTATCCAGAGAATGTTGGTGTCAATACTAGACTATTTAAAGATGAGGATGATTTTTTTGACTATTTAAATCATTCTGCGATTTTTACTGCGGAGCGTGATGGGCAGACCTATTATTTTTATCCGATTCAGGCTAGGGACTATTTGGCTACACCTGAAATCCAAGCATTTACCCTTAATGGGGATGAGGTGTTAATTCATCCTCAGGAGGAAGATTTCCAAACTCATCGTAGTTACCAGTACCAAGACTTAACGACTCGAGGGACAGTTGAGTTTCGTAGTGTGTGTACTCAGCCGCTTGATAGGACTTTTGCTTCTGCTGCTTTTCACTTGGGCTTGTTGGTTCATTTAGACAAGCTTGAAGCTTACTTGCAATCTGCACCATTTTTTACCACATTTGGTCGTGATTATAAGTCATTGAGGCGACAATTTTCTAAGAAAATGCTCACAGTTGAGGAAGAAACTGCGATTGTCGAGTTTTCAAAAGGCTTACTCCTTCTAGCTGAGGAAGGTCTGGAGAAGAGAGGTAAGCAAGAAATGAGCTATTTACAGCCTTTGAAAGAAGAATTGAGCCTATAATTTCTCTGATAAAGGGAGAATTTTCTGAAAAATCATGATATAATGGAATAGACTATAGATAAAGGATAGAGATTATGACATTAGTTTATCAATCAACGCGTGATGCGAATAATACAGTAACTGCCAGTCAAGCTATTTTGCAAGGTTTGGCGACGGACGGAGGTCTCTTTACCCCTCTTACTTATCCAAAGGTGGATTTGGACTTTGAAAAATTGAAAGATGCTTCTTACCAAGAAGTGGCTAAGTTAGTTTTGTCAGCCTTTTTAGATGACTTTACAGCTGAGGAGTTGGACTACTGTATCAACAATGCCTACGATAGCAAGTTTGATACTCCAGCTATTGCGCCATTGGTGAAATTGGATGGGCAATACAACTTGGAATTGTTCCATGGTTCAACGATTGCCTTTAAGGATATGGCCTTGTCTATCTTGCCATACTTTATGACGACGGCCGCTAAAAAGCATGGTTTAGAGAACAAGATTGTCATTTTGACAGCGACATCTGGTGATACTGGAAAAGCGGCTATGGCAGGGTTTGCGGATGTACCTGGTACTGAGATTATCGTCTTTTATCCAAAGGATGGTGTCAGCAAGGTACAAGAGTTGCAAATGACTACTCAGACTGGCGGCAATACTCATGTTATCGCTATTGATGGAAACTTTGACGATGCGCAAACAAACGTGAAGCATATGTTTAATGATGTGGCTCTTCGTGAAAAATTGGCTGCCAATAAACTGCAATTTTCATCAGCTAACTCTATGAACATTGGTCGTTTGGTACCACAGATTGTTTATTATGTTTATGCCTACGCTCAGTTGGTCAAGACTGGTGAGATTGTGGCTGGTGATAAGGTCAACTTCACAGTACCAACAGGAAACTTTGGAAATATCTTGGCTGCCTTTTATGCCAAGCAAATTGGTCTGCCAGTTGGTAAATTGATCTGTGCTTCAAATGACAATAATGTTTTAACTGACTTCTTCAAGACACGTGTTTACGATAAGAAACGTGAGTTTAAAGTAACAACTAGTCCATCTATGGATATCTTGGTATCTTCAAACTTGGAGCGTTTGATTTTCCATCTTTTGGGGAATGATGCGGTTAAGACAGCTGAACTCATGAATGCCTTGAGTACACAAGGACAATATGAATTGACAGACTTTGATGCAGCGATTCTGGAACTCTTTGTAGCTGAATATGCGACTGAGGAAGAAACTGCGACAGAAATTAAACGTGTTTATGATACAGATGCCTACATCGAGGACCCACACACAGCTGTTGCCTCAGCTGTTTATAGAAAATACCAAGTGGCTACTGGCGATGCGACTAAGACAGTGATTGCTTCAACAGCTAGTCCATACAAGTTCCCAGTGGTTGCCGTAGAAGCGGTAACAGGAAAATCAGGCTTAACTGACTTTGAAGCCTTGGCTCAATTACATGACATTTCAGGAGTGGCAGTGCCACCAGCGGTTGATGGGCTTGAAACAGCTCCGGTTCGTCATAAAACAACAGTGGCAGCTGCTGACATGCAAGCAGCGGTGGAGACTTATCTAGGACTTTAAGACAGAGGAAGTAAACTCGGTTGGGAAACCAACTGAGTTTCTTTTCATCAGGAGGAGAGATTGTTTAAGAAAAATAAAGACATTCTTAATATTGCATTGCCAGCTATGGGTGAAAACTTTTTGCAGATGCTCATGGGAATGGTGGACAGCTACTTGGTCGCCCACTTGGGCTTGATCGCTATTTCAGGTGTTTCAGTGGCTGGCAATATTATCACGATTTACCAGGCGATTTTTATCGCTCTGGGAGCTGCTATTTCCAGTGTTATTTCAAAAAGTTTGGGGCAGAAAGATCAGTCCAAGTTGGCTTATCACGTGACAGAGGCTCTCAAGATAACCCTATTGCTGAGTGCACTTTTAGGCGCCTTATCGCTCTTTGCTGGGCAAGAGATGATAGGACTCTTGGGCACTGAGCAGGATGTGGCCGAGAGTGGTGGACTCTACCTATCTTTGGTAGGCGGATCGATTGTTCTCTTGGGCTTGATGACGAGTCTAGGTGCCTTGATTCGTGCAACGCATAATCCGCGTCTACCCCTCTATGTGAGTCTTTTATCCAATGCCTTGAATATTCTTTTTTCAAGTCTAGCTATTTTTGTCCTTGATATGGGGATAGCAGGTGTTGCTTGGGGGACTATCTTGTCTCGCTTAGTCGGTCTTGTGATTTTGTGGTCGCAATTAAAGCTACCTTTTGAGAAACCGACTTTTGGTTTAGATAAGGAACTATTGACTTTGGCTTTGCCAGCGGCAGGAGAACGTCTCATGATGCGGGCTGGAGATGTAGTGATCATTGCCTTGGTTGTTTCTTTTGGGACGGAGGCAGTAGCGGGAAATGCAGTCGGAGAAGTCTTGACCCAGTTTAACTATATGCCTGCCTTTGGCGTCGCTATGGCGACGGTCATGCAGGTAGCTCGAGCAGTTGGAGAGGATAACTGGGAAAGAGTAGATGATTTGAGCAAGCAAACCTTTTGGCTTTCCCTGCTTCTCATGTTGCCCTTAACTCTCAGTATCTATGCCTTGGGGACACCATTGACTCATCTCTATACGACCGACCCTGTAGCGGTCGAAGCGAGCGTTTTGGTTGCACTGTTCTCTCTACTAGGAACCCCCATGGCGACAGGGACAGTTATTTATACGGCAGTTTGGCAGGGCTTGGGAAATGCTAGCCTCCCCTTTTATGCGACAAGTATTGGGATGTGGTGTATCCGCATTGGGACAGCTTATCTGATGGGTATTGTTCTTGGTTGGGGCTTGCCTGGTATTTGGGCAGGGACTCTCTTGGATAATGGTTTTCGTTGGTTATTTCTACGTTACCGTTACCAGCGTTATATGATGTTGAAAGGATAGGAGATGCAAAAAATAGCCTTTATTTGGGATTTAGACGGGACTTTATTGGACTCTTACGAAGCGATTTTGTCAGGGATTGAGGAGACATTTGCTCAGTTTTCTATTCCTTATGATAAGGAAAAAGTGAGAGAGTTTATCCTCAGGTACTCTGTGCAGGACTTGCTGGAGAAGGTGGCAGAAGAGAGAAATCTGGATGCGGAAGTACTCAACCAGGTGCGTGCCCAAAGTCTGGCTGAGAAAAATGCCCAGGTAGTTTTGATGCCAGGTGCGCGTGAAGTGCTAGCTTGGGCAGACGAAGCAGGGATTCAGCAGTTTGTCTATACTCATAAGGGGGATAATGCTTTTGCCATTCTCAGAGACTTGGGGTTGGAATCCTATTTCAAAGAGATTTTAACCAGTCAGAGTGGCTTTGCGCGCAAGTCCAGTCCAGAAGCGGCGACCTATCTGCTAGACAAGTATGAGTTGGATTCTGAGAAGACCTATTATATAGGGGACCGGACTTTGGATGTGGAATTTGCCCAGAATAGTGGCCTTCAAAGCATCAACTTTTTAGAGTCTTCTTATGAAGTGAATCACAGGATTCAAGCACTGGCAGATATTCCTCGTATTTTCTAGGATTAGGAGCGAGAAGATTGTGTCAGTTTTATGACAGAAACCTAACAAACTATTTCAAGTAATCGAGTTTGTTACAGGGAATAGACAGTTCTGTTAAATAGGCCCGAGAGGGCTTTTTTTCTGCTTTTTTTGTGTTATGATAGACAGGTACTCATTTGAAAGGAATATGAACGAATGAAGAAAAGAATTATTTTAGCCTCAACAGTAGCCTTATCTCTTGCTCCCACATTAGGAGCGAAAGCTCAAGAAATCTCTTGGACAGCACGTAGCGTTGAGCAAATCCAAAATGATGTGACGAAAAACGAGAACAAAAACAGCTATACAGTTCAGTATGGTGATACCCTGAGCACGATTGCAGAAGCTTTGGGAGTAGATGTGACGGTTCTTGCTAATTTGAACAAAATCATCAATATGGACTTGATTTTCCCAGATACTGTCCTCACTACAACTGTCAATGAGGCAGAAGAGGTAACGGAAGTTGAAATCCAAGCTCCTCAAGCAGATGCTAGTGAAGAAGTGACGACTGCGACAGCTGATTTGACGACGAATCAAGTAACAGTCGATGAACAAACAGTTCAAGTGGAAGATCTTTCTCAACCAATTGAGGAAGCTCCAACTGCAACAGAGACTGAAAAACCAGCAGAAGTAGCGCCAAGTTCAGAAGTTTCTGAGACAGCGACAGTTGCTGAAGAGAAACCATCTACAGAAACACCAGTAGCTGAAGAAACAGCAGAAACGACTCCAGCGGCAGCACCAGTAGCAGAAACACCAGTAGCAGAAACAACTAGTCCAGTTGAAGAAGCTCCAAAAGTGGCGACTCCAGCGACCGAAGAAACGGCAGCAACAACTCCAGCAGAAGCACCAGTAGCAGCTGCGCCGGCAACTGAAACGCCTGCTGATACAACAGGAACAAGTGCAGCAGAAGAAACAGCAGCATCAACAGCAACTTCTGACACTGTAACTTCGACTTATCAAGCAGAGCAAAGCCAAACTCCTTCAAGAACGTATTCAGCTCCAGCGGCTCCTGACTATGCAGGACTTGCTGTAGCTAAGTCTGAGAATGCTGGTCTTCAACCACAAACTGCAGCCTTTAAAGAAGAAGTAGCCAACTTATTTGGGATTACATCCTTTAGTGGCTACCGTCCTGGTGACAGTGGGGACCATGGTAAAGGATTGGCCATCGACTTTATGGTCCCAGTGAGTTCAGCACTCGGAGATCAAATTGCAGAATATGCAGTCAAAAATATGGCTAGCCGTGGTATCAACTATATCATCTGGAAGCAACGTTTCTACGCTCCATATGATAGTAAATATGGACCAGCCTACACGTGGAATCCAATGCCGGATCGTGGTAGTGTGACCGAAAACCACTATGACCACGTTCACGTATCAATGAACTAATAATTAAAATGGAAGTTGGGAACTGATTTAGTTCCCGCTTCTTTTTTGTGTGTCATTCCTTCAGGGTAAACAAGAAGATTATTCTGAAGCAAGGTGGGCCCACTATTTTGACTCTGCTGAGTATGTTACTTTTGAAATAAGAAAACCAGCGTCCTGAACGATGCTGGTTTTTGTATGCTCTTATCCATTTCGACGTTTACGGGCTAGTAGGGCTCTGTAAAAGAAGATATGATTGTTTTGGATATAGGGAAGGATTGAAAAACTAGCAATTCCAAAAGTAATCCAATTGAGGAAGTACCAAGGAAGTAGTTGTAAATCGAGGACAAAGCGTTGAAATTTGTAACCTTTCACCAAGAAACGACTGGTTTTCAGGATTTGACTGGGTTTAGCCTGCCCTAAATCTAGAGTGTCGCAGAGGAGGAATTCTACCTGCGAGTAGGCGTAATGTTGCGGGATATAGAGGGCATTTCCTACAATCATCAAGATGAGGCTCGCAAAAAAGTAGAGCCCAAAGGTCATAAGGAATTGCTCGTTTTCAATAGATGAGAGGTCTAGTTTTGGAAACTCAGGATGTAGGGCAACAAATCTTCTAGCCAAGAGATTGCTATAAAAGAGGAAATAAATGCCTACTAAGTTTGGAATGCTCCATAAAAAGAGGTAGAAACGTTTGAGGAGCAGAGTTAGGAAGGTTTGCGAGAAGCGCTCTTCAGCAAAGAGGGCCAGGCTTGATTTTACTGAGAGTTCCGTATCAGGATCCTTGAGGAGTCGGAGTGTCGCAAAGGCAGCACCTACTAGAAAAATCGTGCTCATAAAAGAAACTACTAGCGGGAAGAGATAGGCTTGGAGAACTTGTGCCAGCATGCTGAAAAAGGATTGCTCTAAAACACTTTCTTGGAGACGAGCCAAGGGGTTGAGAAAGCCTGACAAGATAACCAGTATGCTAGGTAAGAGATAGACCAGAAAGAGGCGGGGATTTTCAGCCTGAAATTGCCTAGCCTGCAGACGAATAGTTTTTAAATCAATTTTTGGGTATTTCATTCTCTCATTATACCATAGTTCGTGACAGTTCCAGCTTTTTTTGATAAAATCATACAGTATGCCTTTGGGCGCAAAGTATGAACTGGGACTGTTTTTCCCAGCTTCGGAGGTAAAAAATGTCAGATTCACCAATCAAATACCGTTTGATTAAGAAAGAGAAACACACAGGAGCTCGTCTGGGAGAAATCATCACGCCGCACGGTACCTTCCCGACACCTATGTTTATGCCAGTTGGGACCCAAGCCACGGTCAAGACTCAATCACCAGAGGAGTTGAAGGAGATGGGTTCAGGGATTATCCTGTCAAACACCTATCACTTGTGGCTCCGTCCAGGAGACGAACTCATCGCACGCGCAGGCGGTCTCCACAAGTTCATGAACTGGGATCAGCCCATCTTGACGGATAGTGGTGGTTTTCAGGTTTATTCTCTAGCGGATAGTCGAAATATCACAGAAGAAGGAGTAACCTTTAAAAACCATCTCAATGGTTCCAAGATGTTCCTATCGCCAGAAAAGGCCATCTCTATCCAGAACAATCTGGGCTCAGACATCATGATGTCCTTTGACGAATGTCCTCAGTTTTACCAACCCTATGATTACGTTAAGAAATCAATCGAACGTACCAGCCGTTGGGCTGAGCGTGGTTTGAAGGCTCACCGTCGTCCGCATGACCAAGGCTTGTTTGGGATTGTGCAGGGGGCAGGATTTGAAGACCTTCGCCGTCAGTCAGCTCATGACCTTGTCAGCATGGATTTCCCAGGTTACTCTATCGGTGGCTTAGCAGTGGGGGAAACCCACGAAGAGATGAATGCAGTCTTGGACTTCACAACCCAACTTCTTCCTGAAAACAAACCTCGCTATTTGATGGGTGTGGGAGCGCCAGATAGCTTGATTGATGGTGTGATTCGTGGTGTGGATATGTTTGACTGTGTCTTGCCGACTCGTATCGCTCGTAACGGAACTTGTATGACCAGCCGAGGACGTTTGGTTGTCAAAAATGCCCAATTCGCTGAGGACTTTACGCCACTGGATCCTGAGTGTGATTGCTACACATGTAAGAACTATACACGCGCTTATCTTCGCCACCTACTCAAGGCAGACGAAACCTTTGGTATCCGCTTGACTAGTTACCACAATCTCTACTTCTTGCTCAATCTGATGAAGCAAGTGCGTCAAGCCATCATGGATGACAATCTCTTGGAATTTCGTGAGTATTTTGTAGAAAAATATGGCTACAACAAGTCAGGGCGCAATTTCTAAAGTGTAAAAATAGAATGCCAAAATCCTAAGTTTTCTCTTAGGATTTTTCCTATTTTTTTGATAGAATAGGGAGTATAATGGAATGGAAATTAGGTGGTGTTTTGCTTCCTAATTTAATGGAGAATAGACTCGTATGCGTATTAAATGGTTTTCCTTGATTAGGATTACAGGTTTACTTTTGGTGCTTTTGTACCACTTCTTTCAAACAATCTTTCCTGGAGGCTTCTTTGGGGTAGATGTCTTTTTCACTTTTTCAGGATTTTTGATCACCTCCCTCCTTTTAGAAGAATTTGGGAAGGCACGCCAGATCGATTTACTAGGCTTTTTTAAGAGACGGTTTTATCGTATCGTGCCACCTGTGGTGCTGATGGTTTTGGTGACCATGCCTTTTACTTTCTTGGTTCGTCAAGACTATGTTGCTGGAATTGGTGGCCAGGTTGCTGGAGTTCTCGGTTTTATGACCAACTTCTACGAAATGTTAACAGGGGGAAGTTATGAATCCCAGTTCATTCCGCATCTCTTTGTTCACAACTGGAGCCTAGCTGTTGAGGTTCACTACTATATCCTTTGGGGCTTAGCGGTTTGGTTCTTATCGAAACGTTCAAAATCTAGTAGTCAATTGAGAGGGATGGTCTTTCTCCTTTCTGCGGGAGCTTTTATCATTAGTTTTTTCTCCATGTTTATTGGTAGTCTAATGGCTAGTTCCTATTCATCTGTCTACTTTTCAAGTTTGACCCATGTCTATCCCTTCTTTTTAGGAAGCATTTTGGCGACAGTTGTGGGGGTTCGTCAGACGAGCGATTTAGTCAAGCAATTTGACCGGATGTGGGACCTTCGTCAAAATCTACTGGTGTTTATTGCGGGGCTTTTGGTGTTAGTGCTCTTGACTTTCTTTGTCAAGTTCACCTACCTGTTTGCGTACTTATTTGGCTTCTTGCTAGCAAGTTTAGCGGCAGTGACCATGATTTTTGCTGCGCGTGTCTTGCATGAGAAAACGCCTGAGATACAAGAACCTCGGATCATCACATTTTTAGCGGATACCAGCTACGCGGTTTATCTTTTCCACTGGCCTTTTTATATTATCTTTTCTCAGCTGATGAGTAATCTGCCTGCTGTTATTCTGACAATCATCTTTTCTTATTTCTTTGCTATCCTATCCTTCTATATTATTGAGCCGTTGATTGCCGGTAAATCCAATCCTTTAATACGGAAGATTAGTCGATTACCTCATATTAAACCAATTAGTGCTACTGGTGCTGGCATTCTTACCTTGATTACCTTGATTATCATAGCTGTGGCTCCTCAAGTTGGAGCTTTTGAGACAGACTTGATGGTCAATGGTTTCAAACAAGCCCAGACCAATATAGGACAAACAAAGACTCTTGCTGAACAAGCTGAACTGAGTCGTCTAGGAATTTCTGAGGGAACAAGCCTAATAGGAGATTCGGTAGCCTTGCGTGCCAATACAGCTTTACAAGAGGCACTTCCTGAAGCAAATATCAATGCCCAAGTTAGTCGAACGACCAAGCAAGCCAATGACATCATGCTCAACAACAGTCAGAACAAGGCGCTGCTAAAAACAGTTGTCATTGCAACGGGGGTCAACAATCCTGAAGGCTATAAGAATGATTTGGACAGCATCGTTAACAATCTACCGAAAGGACACCATCTGATACTGGTGACACCTTATGAGGGAGACAAGAGCAAGGACACTTATGCATCAGTGGAGCAGTATGCGGCTTATGCGAGAGAATTAGCTGAAAAGAATCCTTACGTGAGCATCGCTGACTGGAATAAGGTCGCTAAGGAACACCCTGAAATCTGGGCTGGAACCGACCAAGTCCACTTTGGGAATGATAGCAACATGATTGAAGAAGGTGCTAAACTCTATGCAGAGACGATTGCAGCTGCTGTTAAGGCTGCTCAAGAACTACCTGTAAAATCAAAATAAGATCAAAGAGTTGGAGAAATCCAGCTCTTTTAAAATATCTCTAGAAAATAGGTCTATACCATTTACAAATGAAAAAGAAAGGTTTATAATGTAATTGACATAATAAATTCTAGAATAAATCTATCAAGGAGGTTATCATTATGCCTAATTATATTAAAGCGGATCAGTTTTTCTACCCACACGGAGTTCGTCGTGGCGGTTACTTGGAACTTGTGGATGGCAAGTTTGGTAAACATGTAGAACAGATTCCTGAAGGAGCTGAGGTGATTGACTATACAGGTTATAGCATTGCCCCAGGACTTGTGGATACCCATATTCATGGATTTGGCGGTGTGGATGTCATGGACAATAACATCGAAGGGACCCTTCATACCATGAGTGAAGGATTGCTTAGCACGGGTGTTACCAGCTTCTTGCCAACGACGTTGACTTCCTCTTACGAGCAGTTGCTTGCGGTAACTGAAAATATCGGCGCTCGTTACCAGGAAGCAAGTGGAGCCAAGATTCGTGGAATCTATTTTGAAGGGCCTTATTTCACAGAGAAATACAAGGGAGCTCAAAACCCTGCCTATATGAAAGATCCTCGTATGGATGAGTTTCGTGCTTGGCAAAAAGCAGCTAATGGCCTGCTCAATAAAATCGCCCTTGCGCCAGAACGTGAAGGTGTAGAAGACTTTGTTCGTACAATTACGGGTGAAGGAGTGACCGTTGCTCTTGGACACTCCAATGCGACTTTTGATGAAGCTAAAAAAGCAGTCGATGCTGGAGCGAGTGTTTGGGTACATGCCTACAATGGAATGCGTGGGTTGACTCACCGTGAGCTCGGTATGGTGGGAGCCATGTATGAGTTGCCACATACTTATGCAGAATTGATTTGTGACGGTCACCACGTAGATCCAAAGGCCTGTGATATTTTGCTCAAACAAAAGGGAACAGAAAATATCGCCCTTATCACAGACTGTATGACAGCGGGTGGTTTGGAAGATGGAGACTACATGTTAGGAGAATTCCCGGTAGTAGTTGCTAATGGAACTGCTCGCCTCAAATCTACAGGCAATTTGGCAGGTTCTATCCTCAAACTCAAAGATGGTTTGAAGAATGTGGTCGAATGGGGAATTGCGAATCCGCATGAAGCAGTCATGATGGCCAGCCTCAACCCAGCAAAATCTGTTCACATCGATGATGTCTGTGGTCAAATCCGTGAAGGTTACGATGCCGACTTTATCGTACTAGATAAAGATTTGGAATTGGTAGCAACCTACCTAGATGGTGTGAAACGTTATCAAGCCTAAAAAGATAAAAATAGGGGTCAATAAAGGACTCCTATTTTTATGATAGGCTGAAAAGGTATTTAAAGAAGTCTTCCTGATGGGAAAGGCAAGCAAAATCCTTTCATTGTTCTAGAAAATTCGTTATAATATACGGTACAAAGGAAGTAGTGAAAATGTATCGTGTTATAGAAATGTATGGGGATTTTGAACCGTGGTGGTTCATAGAAGGTTGGGAAGAAGATGTCATCATGAGTCAATCTTTTGACAAGTACTATGATGCTCTAAAATATTATAAATCATGCTGGTTTGAGCTGGAAAAGAAGAATCCTCTTTATAAGAGTCGGAGTGATTTGATGACTATTTTTTGGGATCCTGCTGATCAGCGCTGGTGTGATGAGTGTGATGAGTATTTGCAACAGTACCATTCTTTGGCACTTTTGCAGGATGAGCAAGTCATCCCCGATGAAAAGCTACGTCCAGGCTACGAAAAACAAACAGGTCAAGAAAAACACCGTTCTTGCCGTATGAAATGGAGATAAAAAAGTAACTTTTTAAGTTGCTTTTTTTATTTTTTTTTGCGAATAGTTAGATAAGGAGGGCGATATGGTACAAGAAATTGCACAGAAAATTATTGCTACTGCGAAAGAAAAGAAGGCCCAGGATATCTATTTTATCCCCAAGGAAAAGTCCTACGAGCTTCACATGCGGGTTGGAGACGAACGGTGTCTAGTTGACTCCTATGAGTTTGATGTTTTAGCTGCTGTGATTAGTCATTTTAAGTTTGTAGCGGGTATGAACGTAGGAGAGAAGAGACGTAGTCAGCTGGGCTCTTGCGACTATCAGCATGGGGAGAAGGTGTCTTCTCTGCGTTTGTCTACCGTGGGAGATTATCGGGGGCATGAGAGTTTGGTTATTCGTTTGTTGCACGATGAGGAACAGGACCTGCATTTCTGGTTTCAGGATATGAACGAACTGGGTGAGCAGTACAGGCAACGGGGGCTCTATCTATTTGCAGGTCCAGTAGGAAGTGGCAAGACGACCTTGATGCACGAATTAGCCAAGTCTCTGTTTAAAGGACAGCAGGTCATGTCCATCGAAGATCCTGTCGAAATCAAGCAGGACGACATGCTCCAGTTGCAGTTGAATGAGGCGATTGGATTGACCTATGAAAATCTGATCAAACTGTCTCTTCGGCATCGTCCGGACCTCTTGATTATTGGTGAAATTCGGGATAGCGAGACAGCGCGTGCAGTGGTCAGAGCCAGTTTGACAGGGGCGACAGTTTTTTCAACCATTCATGCCAAGAGTATCCGAGGTGTTTATGAACGCCTTCTGGAGTTGGGTGTGACGGAGGAGGAACTAGCAGTTGTCCTGCAAGGAGTCTGCTACCAGAGATTAATCGGGGGAGGAGGAATCGTTGACTTTGCAAACAAAGACTATCAAGAACACCAGCCAACTAGCTGGAATGAGCAGATTGATCAGCTTCTTAAAGATGGACATATCACAAGTCTTCAGGCTGAAACGGAAAAAATTAGCTACAGCTAAGCAGAAGAAAATCATCACTTTGTTTAACAACCTCTTCTCCAGTGGCTTTCATTTGGTGGAAATTATTTCTTTCTTGGGAAGAAGTGCCCTGCTAGAAAAGGACTATGTGGCCCAGATGCACCAAGGCTTGGCTCAGGGGAAATCATTCTCAGAAATGATGGAAAGTTTGGGTTTTTCAAGTGCCATTGTGACCCAATTATCTCTAGCTGAAGTGCATGGAAATCTTCACCTGAGTCTGGGGAAGATAGAAGAATATCTGGATAATTTGTCCAAGGTCAAGAAGAAGTTAATTGAAGTGGCGACCTATCCCCTGATTTTGCTGGGATTTCTCCTGCTAATCATGCTGGGGTTGAGAAACTATCTACTTCCCCAACTGGACAGTAGCAATATTGCCACTCAAATCATCGGCAATCTGCCACAAATATTTCTGGGACTAGTGCTGGTTTGCTCTCTGTCTTTACTTTTAGCCCTCACTTTCTACAAAAGAAGTTCCAAGATGCGGGTTTTCTCGATGTTGGCACGGGTTCCCTTTCTAGGAATCTTTGTCCAGACCTATCTGACGGCCTATTACGCGCGTGAATGGGGCAATATGATTTCGCAGGGAATGGAGCTGACGCAGATTTTTCAGATCATGCAGGAACAAGGTTCCCAGCTCTTTAAAGAAATCGGTCAAGATCTGGCTCAAGCCCTGCAAAATGGCCGCGAATTTTCTCAGACTATAGGAACCTATCCTTTCTTTAAAAAGGAGTTGAGTCTCATCATCGAGTATGGGGAAGTCAAGTCCAAGCTGGGGAGTGAGTTGGAAATCTATGCTGAAAAAACTTGGGAAGCCTTTTTTACCCGAGTTAATCGTACCATGAACTTAGTACAGCAACTGGTTTTTATCTTTGTGGCTCTGATTATCGTTTTACTTTATGCGGCAATGCTTATGCCCATGTATCAAAATATGGAGGTAAATTTTTAAAGTGAAAAAACTCATGACAAATTTAAAAAAAGCCAAGGTTAAAGCTTTCACTTTGGTAGAGATGCTAGTGGTCTTGCTCATCATCAGTGTTCTTCTCTTGCTCTTTGTGCCCAATTTGACCAAGCAAAAGGATGCCGTAGATGATAAAGGAAAAGCTGCTGTTGTCAAGGTCGTAGAAAGCCAGGCAGAGCTCTATAGTCTGGACAAGAATGAAGATGCTAGCCTTAGCAAATTACAAGCGGACGGCCGTATCACAGCTGAGCAAGCTAAAGCTTATAAAGACTACCATGCAAAACAAAAAACAAGTCAAACTGTTGCAGATTAAGGCCTTTACCATGTTTGAAAGTCTCTTGGCTTTAGGACTTGTGAGTATCCTTGCTTTGGGCTTGTCTGGTTCTGTTCAATCCAGTTTTGCAGCGGTAGAAGAGCAGATTTTCTTTATGGAGTTTGAAGAACTCTACCGGGAAACGCAAAAACGCAGTGTAGCCAGTCAGCAAAAGACCAGTCTGAACTTAGATGGACAGACGATCAGCAATGGCAGTCAAAACTTGACCGTTCCTAAAGGAATTCAGGCACCCTCAGGACAAAGCATTATATTTGACCGAGCTGGAGGCAATTCGTCCCTGGCTAAGGTTGAATTTCAAACCAGCAAAGGAGCGATTCGCTATCAATTATATCTAGGAAATGGAAAAATTAAACGCATTAAGGAAACAAAAAATTAGGGCAGTAATCTTACTAGAAGCAGTAGTAGCTTTGGCTGTGTTTGCCAGCATTGCGACCCTTCTTTTGGGGAAAATTCAGAAAAATAGACAAGAAGAGGCAGAAATCTTGCAAAAGGAAGAAGTCTTGCGTGTGGCGAAGATGGCTCTGCAAACAGGGCAAAATCAGGTAAACATAAATGGAGTGGAGATTCAGGTATTTGCTAGTGAAAAAGGATTGGAGGTCTACCATGGTTCAGAGAAATTGCTCGATCTTAAAGAGCAGTAAGGTAAGAGCTTTCACTCTTTTAGAATCTCTGATTGCCCTTATCGTCATTAGCGGAGGTTTGCTACTTTTTCAAGCTATGAGTCAGCTCCTCATTTCAGAAGTTCGTTACCAGCAGCAAAGCGAGCAAAAAGAGTGGCTCTTGTTTGTGGATCAACTGGAGGCAGAGTTAGAGCGTTCGCAGTTTGAAAAGGTAGAAGGCAATCGCCTCTACATGAAACAGGATGGTAAGGATATCTCTATAGGGAAATCTAAATCGGATGATTTTCGGAAGACCGATGCCAGCGGACGGGGCTACCAACCTATGGTTTATGGACTTAAATCAGCTCAAATTACAGAGGGAAATCAACTGGTTCGCTTCCGTTTCCAGTTTCAAAAAGGCTTAGAAAGGGAGTTCATCTATCGTGTGGAAAAAGCAAAAAGTTAAGGCAGGCGTTCTCTTATATGCAGTCACCATGGCAGCCATTTTTAGCCTTTTGTTGCAGTTTTATTTGAATCGGCAAGTCGCCCATCACAAAGACTTTGCCCTAAACAAAGAAAAGTTGGCAGCTTTTGCTATGGCCAAGCGAAGTAAAGATAAGGTTGAACAAGAAAGTGGAGAACGAGTCTTTAACTTAGGAAAAGTCAGGTATCACAATACGAAAACAGGTTTTGCAACAAGTGTTCGTATGAATAAGGGCAACTATGAATTTCTCTTTCCTCAGATGAAAACCCAAGAAAAGAGAACAGCTAAAAAGGAAGAGGTAGCGACTGATTCAAGCAATCAAGCAGGGAAGAAAAAATCAGAAGAAAAGTCTGAAAAGAAAGACAAATCCTAGTCAATTCAACTTCTTTGTGCTAAACTAAAAGCATGAAACATGATTTTAATCACAAAGCAGAAACTTTTGATTCGCCCAAAAATATCTTTCTTGCAAATTTGGTTTGTCAAGCAGTTGAAAAACAGATCGCTCTTCTATCAGACAAAGAAATTCTGGATTTCGGTGGTGGGACAGGTCTATTAGCTTTGCCCCTAGCCAAGCAGGCCAAGTCGGTTACCCTTGTAGATATCTCGGAGAAAATGCTGGAGCAAGCCCGTTTGAAAGCAGAGCAACAAGACATCAAGAATATCCAGTTTTTGGAGCAGGATTTACTGGCAAATCCCTTGGAACAGCAATTTGACCTGATTGTTGTCAGTCGGGTTCTTCATCATATGCCTGATCTAGATGCAACTCTTGCCATGTTTTACCATCACCTTAGGGAGAATGGACAAGTTCTCATCGCTGATTTTGTCAAGACAGATACCAACCATCATGGTTTTGATTTAGCTGAACTGGAAAATAAGTTAATTCAGCAGGTTTTTTCATCTGTGCATAGTCAGATTCTCTATAGCGCTGAAGAATTGTTTCAAGGAAATTATTCAGAACTCTTTTTAACAGTAGCCCAAAAATCACTCGCTGACTAAAGCAGTGATTTTTTCTCTTCAGATGGAAAAAAGGAGGGAAATTTGATAAGATAGGAATATGGATTTTGAAAAAATTGAACAAGCTTATACGTATTTACTAGAGAATGTCCAAGTCATCCAAAGTGATTTGGCGACCAACTTTTATGATGCCTTAGTAGAGCAAAACAGCATTTATCTAGATGGCGAGACTGAGCAAAAGCAGGTCAAGGAGAACAATCAAGCCCTTAAGCGCTTAGCACTTCGCAAGGAAGAGTGGCTCAAGACCTACCAGTTTCTCTTGATGAAGGCGGGACAAACGGAGCCTTTACAGGCCAATCACCAGTTTACGCCGGATGCCATTGCCCTCCTCTTGGTACTTATTGTGGAAGAGTTGCTGGATCAAGAGGAAATTAGCATCCTCGAAATAGGTTCTGGTATGGGGATTTTGGGGGCTACTTTCTTGACTTCTCTTGCTAAAAAAGTAGATTACTTGGGAATCGAAGTGGATGACTTGCTGATTGATTTGGCAGCCAGTATGGCAGATGTGATTGGTTTGCAGGCTGGTTTTGTCCAAGGAGATGCCGTTCGTCCGCAAATGCTTAAAGAAAGCGACGTGGTCATCAGCGACTTGCCTGTAGGCTATTACCCAGACGATGCCATCGCTTCTCGCTATCAAGTGGCTTCTAGTCAAGAGCATACCTATGCCCACCATTTGCTGATGGAACAAGGCTTCAAGTACCTTAAGTCAAATGGCTATGCTATTTTTCTAGCTCCGAGTGATTTATTGACCAGCCCTCAAAGTGACTCATTAAAAGGGTGGCTCAAAGACGAAGTGAGTCTGGCTGCTATCATCGCTCTGCCAGAGGATATTTTCTCAACTGCAAGCCAAGCTAAAAGTATTTTTGTCTTACAGAAGAAAAGAGACAAGGAAATAGAACCCTTTGTCTACCCTCTTACTAGCTTGCAAGATCCGTCAGTTTTGTTGACCTTTAAAGAAAATTTTCAAAATTGGAGCAAAGGTACTGAAATATAAAAGAGATTTTGTTATAATAGATGAAAACGCTTAAAAAGAGGTATCATCTTATGACAAAAACAATTGCAATCAATGCAGGAAGCTCAAGCTTGAAATGGCAACTATACCAAATGCCAGAAGAAACTGTATTGGCGAAAGGCTTGATTGAACGTATTGGCTTGAAGGATTCGATCTCAACAGTAAAATTTGACGGTCGTTCGGAGCAACAAATTCTTGATATTGAAGACCATACACAAGCCGTTAAAATTTTATTAGATGACTTGATTCGTTTTGACATTATCAAAGGGTACGACGAAATTACAGGTGTCGGCCACCGCGTCGTTGCAGGTGGTGAATATTTCAAGGAATCAACAGTTGTTGAGGGAGATGTGTTAGAAAAAGTTGAGGAATTGGGACTGTTGGCTCCTCTTCACAATCCAGCTAACGCAGCTGGAATTCGCGCATTTAAGGAATTGCTGCCAGATATTACCAGTGTTGTCGTATTTGATACCTCATTCCACACAACCATGCCAGAGAAGGCTTATCGCTACCCTCTACCAACTAAATACTACACAGACAACAAGGTTCGTAAATATGGTGCCCACGGGACAAGCCACCAGTTTGTCGCAGAAGAAGCAGCGAAACTTTTGGGCCGTCCTCTAGAAGATTTGAAATTGATTACCTGCCATATTGGTAACGGGGCTTCTATCACAGCTGTTAAGGGTGGGAAGTCTGTGGATACTTCTATGGGATTCACACCACTTGGAGGTGTGATGATGGGAACTCGTACAGGAGATATTGACCCTGCTATCATCCCTTATCTCATGCAATATACAGAGGATTTCAATACCCCTGAAGATATTAGTCGCGTTCTCAATCGTGAATCAGGGCTCATGGGAGTTTCTGGCCAGTCAAGCGATATGCGTGATGTGATTGCTGCCATGGAAGCAGGAGACCATGATGCAACTTTGGCTTATGAAATGTATGTTGATCGTATCCAAAAACATATCGGCCAATATCTTGCAGTCCTAAATGGAGCAGATGCGATTATCTTCACAGCAGGTATCGGTGAAAATGCTGCAAACGTACGTGAAGATGTCATCTCAGGTATCTCTTGGTTTGGTTGTGATGTGGATCCAGAAAAGAACGTCTTTGGTGTAACGGGAGATATCTCAACTGATGCGGCGAAAATCCG